>CAMJFV010000063.1 GCA_946405045.1 uncultured Bacteroidales bacterium
TTTTGAAAAAACATTCCTGTCTTCCACGTAATCGACAAGGATATTTGTATCTAGAAATACTTTCATGATCACAATGCTTTTCCTTTAGCTTTTTCTTCCATCATTGCGTCATAATCAATATCTTTTCCTGCAATACCCATATATTTGAGTATTTCAGGGGATACTTCTATTTTTCGTTTGCCTTTGTTTGTAGGTTCTGCTTTTTTTCTCTCATCTTCAGACTTTATGTCATTGATTAATTTCTCAGACAACCATTTTTTGTTGTCTGTGCTCAATGATTTAATATATCCCCACAAGTATTCTATCGCTGTTGTTTCCATAATGTTAATATTTTTTGTTAATGACTGTTGAAAAATCCTGTTTTTGCAGGGTTGTTTGAGAAAAATGCAAAACTCAGATTAATTCCAAAGTCCGTCTTCGCTGTCTGGTACAGAATCCTGGACAGCATCATTTTTGAAGATCTCTTCTGGTTCCTCCATCTTTGTCTTGTCTATTGTCAAATATAGATCGACGCGAGTGCCTGCAGGAACTGTCTTGCCTGTTATAGGAGTCTGTTTGTAGACGATGGCTTTGTCCTTGTCTTGATCAGATATGCCGTTGTCGTAATTGATAGAACCAATATTCAAATCTTTCTCATGAGCTTCGTTTCTTGCTCTCTCAAGAGTAAGTCCACGGAAGCTTGACACTTGTACCTCTTCGTTAGACAGACCACGTCCGATAACCAAAGTCACAGCAGATCCCTCTATTAGTTTTGTGTTTGGAAGGATAATCTGGTCGTGGTATTTCACCTCGATCACGTTTCCGCTCTGCTCCGACGGTACATATTCCAAATTGTTGACTTTCAAACCTACGCTTGCCAACAGATTTTCTGCTTGACGAGCTGAACCTTCTCGTACTTCTGGAAGTGACACTTTCTTTGCACTGTATGCCTGTATCTTGACGTAGATTTTGCGTCCTTCTTTCACTTTCGCTCCAGCCTTTGGCACCTGGTCGACGATAGCTCCTGGCTTCATTCCGTTGACATACATGGAATCTATGACCTCATATGTTAATCCACGAAGGGCAAGGATATCACCACCTTCTTTTTCTGTCATACCGTTTAGGTCGGGAGTCTCTATCTCTATACCATGGTTGGTATAGCTGTTAAGCCAGCTTGATACCCATGCAAATCCGATCAAAACAATCACAATGCATGCAAGTATGCTGATCACCAAAGGATTTTTGACGAATCTTTTGAAAAATGGCTCTTTGTTTTTCTTAGTCGATGTCGACTTTGATTCTGTTTCTGCGCTCATTTGAAAATCTATTTCTTCTAAATTCTTCTATATGAATTACAAAAATAAATGAAGATGAGTATCTTTGCAACAATTTTAATATATAAAAGATGAAAACAGACTCTAAATCTGCGACAAAAAAACTTTTTATTGAGACTTATGGCTGTCAGATGAACGTGGCAGACACAGAAGTTGTGGCTGCGATCATGCAGACGGTGGGTTATGAAATCACTGAGGATTTGAAGGAGGCAGACGCTATTTTTGCCAACACTTGCTCGATCCGCGACAATGCGGAGCAGAAGATTCATTCCCGTATTCAGTATTTCCAGTCGTTGAAGCGTGATGCCAAGCGTCCGCTTATCATTGGCATTATCGGCTGTATGGCTGAGAGAATGAAGGAGGAACTGCTTCAGACAGGTGTCGTTGACCTTGTGTGCGGACCTGATTCGTATCTTGATCTGCCAAACTTGATCTCGAGTGTGGAGGCGGGAGAAAAAGCGATCAATGTGAGTCTTTCCACTACGGAGACTTATCGCAACGTCATCCCGGCAAGACTTGGCCATAACCGCATTTCCGGATATGTGTCTATTATGCGAGGCTGCAACAATTTCTGCTCTTACTGTATCGTGCCATACACTCGTGGACGAGAGAGAAGCCGTGCTGTAGACAGTATCTTGAATGAAGTCAGGGATCTTAGTGAAAAGGGATTCAAAGAGGTAGTGTTGTTGGGCCAGAATGTCAATTCTTATCGTTTCGTCGACGAGAATGAGAATGTCACTACTTTTGCCCAGTTGCTTGAGATCATCGCGGAGAAATTCCCAAACATGCGTATCCGTTTCACTACGTCGCATCCTAAGGATATGACAGATGATATCCTTTATGCGATTGCCAAGTGGGATAATGTGTGCAAACATATACATCTTGCGGTACAGAGCGGAAGTTCAGTTGTGCTAAAGGCGATGAACAGAAAATACACGCGTGAATGGTTTTTGGAACGAATCGCCGCTATACGCCGTATAATTCCGGATTGCGGAATCACAACAGATATTTTCTGCGGATTCCATGGTGAGACGGAAGAGGATCACCAGCAGACTCTGTCTTTGATGAATGAGGTGGTGTTTGATTCTGCGTTCATGTTTAAGTATTCTGAACGCCCTGGCACGTATGCGTCGAAATTTTTACCAGACAATATCTCGGAGGAGGTAAAGATACGCCGTTTGAACGAAATTATTGAAAATCAAACACGTCTGTCTGCAATCAGCAATGAAAGAGACCTTGGTAAAGTATTCGAGGTTTTGGTTGAAGGCCGAAGCAAGAGAAGTGCCGACCAACTTTTCGGACGCACACAGCAGAACAAGGTGGCAGTGTTCCCTAAGGGAGACGCGAAGGTTGGCGACATTGTCCACGTCAAAGTGTTGCAGACAACATCAGCCACATTGATTGGCGAGATTGTGGATTGATCAATAAAGCATAGAAATAGCGGAATTATGAATCTAATTCTGCTATTTCTGATAAATTTTCAAAAAAAGCTGTATAAATTTTGGTTTTAACTTGAAAAGTTTATACTTTTGCATCGCTTTTGAAAGAAAGCAGTTAAGGTAGGTCGGGTAGCTCAGCTGGATAGAGCAACAGCCTTCTAAGCTGTGGGTCAAGGGTTCGAATCCCTTCCCGATCACCAACTCAAAAAAGACGCTTGAAAAAGCGTCTTTTTTGGTTTAATAATGTGCAATGAAATAATTGTGTCTGCCTGTAATGAACACATTCTTTTTTAATCAAAACAATAATTGTTTTAAGCATCTATGAATGGGATTTTTATATATAAAATCCAAGATTTCATAGATGAAAATCACAAAAATGCTAAAAAACATATAGCGTATGTGTATATGTTATTCTATTTTTGATTTCCTTTGCAAGTGATATCTGTTTGTGTTGAGTTTGATGTTGGTTTGTTTTCAGATGTCAGTGATAGATAGTTAAAGAGGACAAATAAATTTGACTATTGTTTTGTGTAGAAGATGTTGAACTGAGGGTGATGATGCGATGATGAACTGAAGATGATGAATGTGTTGATGAACGACTGAAGGTGATGAATGTGATGGCATATTAGGATTGAAAAGTTGATAAGAAAATTAATTACATATTGTGTAATACTTGTTTTGAACGTAGCTGTAGCTATAGCTCAGAAAAATGGCGGATTCAGCGATTATGTGGATTCCGCAAAAATCACTTTTTATTTCCATGTAGGCTCGGGAGCGATTGATCTTGATTATTCTACTAACAATGCTATGCTTACTAAGTTGCGAGCATTGCAGGAGAAGCAGGGCGCAGATTCTATATACGTGCCACGTGTAGATGTTTATGCAGGTGTCTCTCCAGAGGGTTCTGATGAGGCTAACTCTAGAGTGAGATGGAAACGTCTTGACAATTCCATCCATCTTATTGAAAGATATTTCAAACTTCCGAGATATAATGAGAACTATTTCGATGCAAAGGTGACTATCCCACAGATTTGGCAGAACCTTGCAGCGGAGGTTAGAAAAACTGATATTCCAAATAAGGAGAGGGTGTTGCAGTGTATTTTGTCTGGTGGCAACGTGCCTGCAAAAATCCAATCTATTGATAGGAATGGTGCCACTTGGGATAAAATTTCAAAACAGTTTTTCCCAGTCTTGCGTCGATGTGATGTGGTGATCTATTTCAAGAAGAAAACGAACGAAGGAAAGAAGTTCCCACAAATGGATAAACTTCTGCCTGAAGAGGAGGATCAGTCTTTTGTGCATGTCAAAAAGCCTAATGATGAGCTTTCTCCACATGATCCGATACCGGTGCCAAAGAAAAAGAAGATACCAAGGAAGACGACGGTCACAGAATACGAACCGATGTTTGCAGTCAATTCTAACTTGATGTACGACGCAGTGTTATCTCCAAACTTTGGTGTAGAATTCCCGATTAAAAAAACATTAAGTTTCAATGTATCGTATGTTTTCCCATGGTGGGTGGCAAAGGATGACTCGTGGTGTTACCAATTGCAGTATTGGGAGCTGGAAGGCAAATATTGGCTTGGCGACAGACGTTTCGAACACGTGCTTACAGGTCATGCGGTAGGATTGTTTGGAGGTGTCGGATACTATGATTTCGAATATGATTCGAAAGGCTATCAGGGAGAGATTTGCGTCAACGCAGGAATTTCTTACCATTACGCTAAGAGATTCGGTAAAAACAGACGATGGAGATTGCAGTTTGGAGCGGGATTAGGAATGATGCGCACCAACTACAGTTATTATGAGGGCAGATTGCAGAATAAATATCTGGTGTGGCAGCACGACGGTCGCTACACATGGATCGGTCCTACAAAACTTGACATTAATATTGGCTACCTAATCCACAGAAAAGTGGAGAGGCCGAGCAAATTAGTGAAGAAAGGAGGTGACGATGCTATTAAAGAATAGGTCGCGCTCTCAAGAACATTCACCTCAAAGACACGCATGCCCGTGCGTCTCTACGTGGTTGATGTTTATTCTGATTTTGTTCGCCACGTCTTGTGACAGACGCCAATTGTGGGATGAGTGGGATGAACTTGTGCCGGTGGATATCAAAGTTGATTGGAGTGGAAGCCGTTGGCCTGATTTCGATGAGGGTGCCGCACCTACGGGAATGTCGGTTTACGCTTATGACCAGACAGGCAAACAGAATCCTGTTGTGGTTGTGACCAACGAAATTGAGCATACAGAGCTGAAATTATACGATGGAGAATGGAACATTTTTGTATTCAACCAGTCGGTGATGGAATACGCGTCGCTTAAATTCAGTGGGATGGATAAATACTCGTCGGCACAGATAGAGACTATTCCACAGGTATCGCGATGGTTCTCTTCTTCACGAGCGGAATGGGTGACACGATCGAATTCCCCATGGGCGGTGCAGACGCGAGCAAATACCGAGACGCGAGCAGATGAATATTCACTCACGACCAAACAGCCGATATGGTTTGCCAACGACTGTTATGAGGGAGTGATAATTGACGAAGATAAGATTATAAGAGAGTTTACACCTCATACACGATTTTCCGACGGAATATTCTATACGAAATCGTCGATTATCAAGATGGGTGTGAAAGTGCATTTCAAAGGATATGGAAACCTTTACACTGTGAGATCCGTGATAAGCGGAGTGGCAAAGTCTTACAACATCAGTCAGATGCGTGCTCAGACAGAAATGACAGCGCATGAGTTGACGGGATGGAAAGGCGTTGCGGAAACAGACAGTACCGGATATGTGGAGACAACATTCCAGACATTCGGATTGGTGAAGGGATATTCATACAAGCCAGAAGAGCTTTACTTACATTTGGATGTGATGCTCGTTGATGGCGAAACGATTATGACCTACGATCTGCCGGTGGGCAATCTGGTCAAAAAGTCAAATGAGGACGATATAGATTTGATCATAAATGTTGAAGATCCGTTAACACTTCCAGATGTTGTTAAGAAGGAAGACGGCAATGGATTCGAAATTACGGTGAGTGATTGGGAGGATGAGATCAATATCGATATCGATCTGTAAAAGCAAAATGAAAAAATAATTTTAAAAATTTATTAACATGAAGAAAATTTTCTTTTTCGCACTTGCAAGCTTAGCACTTGCATCGTGCTCTCAGGACGAGGAGTTCGTTGCTGAGAAGACAAACGGATCTAACAGAGCTGACAAAGATGTCTTGAGTTTCTCTACTTACACAGCTGGAGGTACTCGTGCTACAGATGTGACTTCTACTGATGTTAAGACAAATGGTTTCAAGGTAGCCGCTTGGTATGACAATGGCCTTTATTTTAAGGCAGGAGAGACAGCAAAAGTTACTGCTGCAGATGGAATTGCCGATACAGAAGAAGACACATACTACTGGCCAAGCTTCTCTGCAGGAAGCATCGGATTCCGTGCATTCAACATTTCTTCTGGTGCAGCATGGACAGATACTAAGGAGTATGAGTCAGTCGACTTTACAGTAGCTGCTACTGCTGGAGAACAGAAGGATTTGGTAATCGCTTATGCTATAGCATCAAGCAAGCCAGCAGAAGGAGTTCAGCCATTGAACTTTACACATGCTCTTTCTAAGGTCAATTTCACTTTTGTAGGAGCTAATGACAACTACATCTACACAATCAACAAAGTAGAGGTTATTGCTGCTGGTCAAGATGCCGCTATTATGTCGTTTGCTGAGACTACAGAAAACGGTGGAACAGATGGAGCTCAGCCAACTACTCACGCACAGGCAGACAAGGTGGCTTGGACATTCACTGGATATGATGCTACTAAGGCTTTGGTAAAGAAGGAAGATGATGCTCCAGCTAATCAGGGTGTTCTTTACACTTACTATAGCGATGCAACTGGAGTTCTTGCTGCTGAATTAGCAGATCAGAACTTTATGCTTCTTCCTCAGACTGGTAAGATCGCTGTTCGTGTATACTACAAGGTCGAGGATGCTAACGGTAAGTTGATCGGTAACTGTGGTTTCTCTAAAACTGATGTTGAAGGTCGCCACCAGGACAATGCTAATTTTAAACAGGATGGTGCTATCTATGGATTCAAGACTGCGGTTATCACTCTTGGATCAAATGATATTCCTGCATGGGTTGCTGGAAAGGCTTATCGTTTCACTATGACATTGCCTTCAGATAACTTTATTGGTGATATAAGTGGTGACAAGGTTCCTGATGGACTTGATGATACAGATCCTTCTAATCCTGTAGATTTGGATGGTGATGGTGATACTCATGCATCTGAGTTTGATCAGTTGACTCCTATCAGATTCTCTGTTACTGTTTCTGACTGGGTTGTAAATGATCCTGCAACATCTAACATCACAATTAAGTAATTTAATTTATTCGGCAGAGGTGCGAAAGTGCCTCTGCTGGATAACTTTTTTATTGAGGCGGAAAGCTAAAAAATGAACGTGCGACAATATAACATAATAATCAAATGTGTGCTGGCAATTCTATTGTCCGCATTGTTTGTGTCGTGCAAAGACGAGGATGAGGAGTACAAAGAATTGTCTTCTGGAAATGGAGACAAAATCGGTTTCGATGCATTCCAGAATGGATTCCAGAAACCAACAACAAGAGCAGTCATTGATGACATAGCTGATCTTGATAATCTATATGTGTTGTCGATGAAAAACAATGGTACTGGATGGAACAGAGTTTTTCAAGAGGATGTCCTGACTCTTACAAATAACGGATATACAACAAACGGACAAATATGGGATTATTCTCCTACTGCAAATTGGGAGAATGAATATAATTATAAATTCAGAGCATTTTATCCTAATACATTTAACACATCTGCTGGTGAATCATGTACAAATGGCTTTCAACATTCTGCCATTTCAACCGGTTCGACAGTCTTAAATTTGAATAATTACAGGTCTGCAACAGACCCACGAAATAATAGCGATCTCCTTGTCTCACCAACAATAGACAGACCTTATTCTGTCGATAAGAATTCGGATGTTGTTCCCTTGGGAATGAAACATTTGTTGGCATGCGTGGATTTCAGAATCAAAACTAAAAAGGGAGAAAAACTTCATATCTCTAAATTTACGGTGCATGGTTACACACGTGAAGGTAGTTGTGTGGTGAATGAAAACCCTGTGTGGACTCCTGTGTGGAATGAGACACCAAAGATAACAAGTGGAAGCACTCAGACAGTTGCGTTTACTTATGATGGTAACACGGTGACAAATGATCAAGATAAATTTGTGTTCGTAGATAAAACGAATAATTTAGAGATATCGACTAAGGATTTGCTAGAAAAATATTTGACGGTGTATGGCAACTATTACAATTACTATGTTTTTCTAAAGAACGAGTATGAATCGGCTTCAGAATCTCTTGGAGCAGCTGAAACAGATGGATCCAAAGAGGAGGTCGATTACTATAAAATAGACAATTATGAAGGACTTCTTTTTATTCCTCAGGAATTGGATAGAGATGGAGTGGTCTTTGGTATAAATTATGATGTGACACGTTCTGATTGGGGAAATGGTAAAGACACTCGAGTCAAAAATTCTAGTGAGGTCGTCCTAAAGCATCTGACTTTTGCAGAAATAGAATTTTATTTTGGAGACGAAGCTCCCGACAAACCGTTGACTGCCATTGTCGACTTGACTGCAAATGGCAAAGTGAGAAAATGGGAGGCTGGCACAAAATATACATACACTATCGGAATGTATGAATATCAGGCGACTGCCAATATCACAATAGAGGATTGGCAGACACATACTTACGAGGAGGAATTGAAATGAAAAAAATTGGATATATATATGCTCTTTTGATAGCCGCACTATTTGGCTGGGCTATTTCTTCTTGTGATGACAGTGGTGTGTTCACTTTAGAAGATGGGGAGGTTGCCAGACCATCATATAGCGGTGAGACTGTCAAGACTACATTTACAATCGGATTGTCGGCTCCGGATGTAAGTGCGGATTTTGATGCAGAAACGCGTGCGGTAAATGATAAAGAAAATGCGAATATCGACTATGCCCACCCTAAGAATGGAGGACGATTCAAGAATATTGTGGTTTTGTTGGTGGATCATCAAGACCGAATATATGGAATCCATTGCAAGGAATTTGAAAATGCGTCAGGAGTAAAGGAATATAATGTCGTATTCTCAAATATTGATGTGCCTAAGGAAGACGTTGACAATAAACAAAACTATAAGGTTTATGCTTTTGGTAACGTTTGTAAGGAGCATTATACTGCCATCGTGAATCAGGTGGAAGAGATCAATGATAATATAAACACTACCAATGTCAATGGCAGAATGAATATATATAGTACACAGGTGTATAATCATTGTATCAACGCAACGATAAGCCATGACGACCAAAAATGGAGAAATATATGGGATTCTTATTCTAAGTCAATAAATATTAAGGATATGCCTCAGTATGGAATGAATTTTACT
>CAMJFV010000064.1 GCA_946405045.1 uncultured Bacteroidales bacterium
GCATTACTTGTCAGTTTCCTTACCTTTCTTTTCTGACAAATATCTAGAGATATTTATGCAAAGTATGGAAATAATACCAACAAACGATAAAATAATGGTGTCAAAAAGCAGTCCTATATTAGCGTATTTATAATCACAGCGTCCAAGGCCAGATGCCTCATGGCCTCCAGGTCCAAGTATTATCACCTTATAAGCTAACAAAGAACAAAATAACATATAACTATAAAAAATAGTAAATTGTGTTGTTCGCATATGTAGAGACACCATTTTTACAAGAATATACAAATGCAAGGATATTAAATATAAGACAGAAAAACGAGAAGGGAATATTCCAAGATAAGGCAACAATGCCAAATAATTAAGCAGTAATATTGTTATTACTTTCTTTTCTGGCAATATTGGTTCTTTATTATTGTTTTTAATTATCATATAATAGGACACCACACTTCCAATCACAAGTATAAGAAACTCTCCAACACAGTAATCTCCTAAAAAAAATGACCATTCTTGTGGTATTTGGAAAATCACAAACGACAAAAAAGCTACACAAACAAGTAGACTAATCTCTGATTCTATTCGAAAAAACAATTTACCCATATTTATTCTACGTTAATTTTAATACAAAAATACAGTTTTTCTACTACCAAGTAGAATCTAATAAAAAAGCACCACCGTAATTATACTACGATGGTGCTTTTTCATCAGCAAAACAACAATTTATATCAAAATCAGTAGAAACAGGGCTCGCCCCATTCTAACAGATTAGATGATTATTCGTTTAAGCATTCAATTTAGGGTTTGAAACTCCCTTTACGTAAGCCTCTGCCTTCTCCAACGCGATGTTGATATTAGCGCAGATGTATTCCTCACCGATAATCTTATCAACTCCTGCTTTGTGAAGCGTTGCATGGACGTGGTTGTTCACACCAGAAAGGATCACCTGGATTCCTGCTTTGTGCGACTGATGACAAAGTTCAGAAAGGTTGTGCATTCCTGTTGAATCGATGAATGGTACTTTTCTCATACGGATAATTCTCACCTTTGGTGTTTCAGCCACCGCACTCATCACATCATCAAACTTAGTTGCCACTCCGAAGAAGTATGGTCCGTCGATCTCATAAACACCTACTCCATCTGGCACCACAAGTTTCTCCTCATGAAGCTGTACGTCTGTGTTATCGCTTGGATCAATCTCCTTACCGAATACTCTGACAACTGAAGACTCGTTTGTACGACGTAGGAACAATACCAATGCAAGTAGCAAACCGATCTCGATTGCGATTGTAAGGTCGAAGATCACAGTCAAGAAGAATGTAGTCAAAAGCACTGAGAAATCCGACTTAGGGCTCTTAGACAATGACACAAATGTCTTCCATCCACTCATGTTGTATGATACCATCACAAGCACTGCAGCCAAACATGGCATTGGAATCAACTTAACCAAGTCACCCAAGAATAGCAAAACCAATGTCAGGATAACACAGTGTACAACACCAGCGACTGGAGTTTTACCGCCATTATTGATGTTTGTCATTGTACGGGCGATGGCTCCTGTAGCAGGGATACCACCGAAGAATGGAACCACAATATTAGCGACACCCTGGCCGATAAGTTCAGTGTTGGAATTATGTTTGTCTCCAATCACACCGTCTGCAACAATAGCAGAAAGCAAACTCTCGATAGCTCCCAACATAGCGATTGTGAACGCTGCAGGGAACAAATTCTGGATTACGCTAAGCCAAGTCTGACCCTCAGCCAAAGCAAACTCAGGGAATCTTGGAGCTGGGAATCCAGCAGGCATCTCATAAAGATCTCCAATTGTCTTGATTCCTGTATTATCAACATTACCTTTGATGAAATATACAGCGATTGTGGCAATGATGATGGCAAGCAATGAACCAGGCACCTTCTTCGATATTTTTGGAGAGAAGATGATGATCAATAGACTTATTGCAGCCACTCCGAATGCCCACCAGTTGACATGAGAGAAATTCTCAAAGTAGCAGATCCACTTGTGGACAAAATCTGCAGGAACCTTCTCGATACCAAGACCAAAGAAGTCGTTCATCTGCGTAGAGAAGATTGTAAGTGCGATACCACCTGTGAAACCGACAGTCACAGGATATGGCACAAACTTGATGATACTTCCAAGCTTGAACACACCCAACAATACCAGAATGACACCAGCCATAATAGTGGCGATCATCAGACCTGCCAATCCATGTTGCTGGATAATTCCATAGACAATTACGATAAACGCACCT
This sequence comes from uncultured Bacteroidales bacterium, assembly GCA_946405045.1. Classification (GTDB taxonomy): domain Bacteria; phylum Bacteroidota; class Bacteroidia; order Bacteroidales; family Paludibacteraceae; genus UBA1723. Next base: position 2,265 of record CAMJFV010000064.1, read on the forward strand.
GTAGGACCACCGATCTGAACCTTAGATCCGCCCAACACTGCGATAAAAAAACCTGCGATGATTGCAGTGATAAGACCCTCAGCCGGACCTACGCCGGATGCGATACCGAAAGCAATAGCCAACGGTATGGCTACGATGCCCACAACAATACCGGCCATCAGGTCAGCAGTGAATATACCACTGTTGTAGCCTTTAAGACAGTCGAAAAATTTAGGAGCAAAAGTTTTTTCCTTTAGATTCATTTTTTCTATCTTTTCTTAAAAAACGGTGCAAAATTATCAAAAAAAGACAAATTTTTATGTTTTACGACAATATTTTTAACCTAAAAGGAGAATTTTATGAAACTTATTACACTGCAGTTTGAAAAAATATGCATTTTTTCATAATCCCAAAGGGTCGGACCTCAAAAACTTCTAGTTGTGTTCACAAGCCCTATCCTCCTTGCTTTGCACATCTGAAAATTTCTTTATATCTTGCCCCTTGTTAGACAAAAGATTTATTGAACAATAAAACACAATGAAAAAAGGATTGGTGTTAGAAGGTGGCGGATTGAGAGCCCTTTTTACCGCAGGAGTGATGGATGAGATGATGGAGAATGGCATCGAATTCGACGGTGCTGTAGGAGTATCTGCTGGTGCAAGTTTCGGATGCAATTACAAGTCGAAACAGATAGGAAGAGCCCTTCGTTATAATATAGATTTCAAGGATGATCCCCGCTATATGGGCATCCGATCCCTCTTGAAGACAGGAGACTGGGTCGGAGCAGAATTCAGCTATCACGTGATGCCAGTCGATCTGGATCCCGTAGATTTCGACACATACACCAACAACCCAATGGAATTTCATGTGGTTTGTACCGACGTCGACACGGGGAAAGCCATCTACCACAAAATTCCAATAATTGATCACGAGACATTGGATTGGGTCCGTGCGTCTGCCTCTCTACCCATTATATCCAAGCCAGTATGCATAAACGGCAAGAGGTTGCTGGATGGAGGCATGGCCGACTCCATACCTTTGGAATATTTCCAACAGCAAGGATATGAGCGTAATGTAGTGATTCTAACCCAGCCCAAGGGATTCAAAAAAAAGTGTCCGAAGGGAATGTCTCTTTTCCGTTGGCTTTTACGAAAGACTCCAGCTATCGCAGATGCCCTTGCCACACGTCATCTTATGTACAACAGAGAATTGGATTATATCTCAGAGCAAGAGCGTCTTGGGAACATTAATCATCTATCCAGAAAAAGAGTTGCCAATCGGCCGTATTGAGCAAGACGAAGCGAAAATGCGTAATGTCTACCAAATGGGCCGAGACATAGCAAAAACGAAAATGACAGAAATCAAAAAATTCTTAGGGATTTAATCGTAGGGCGATGCCTTGTGCTCGCCCTTTCTAATTTCATTGTGCTCGCCCTTACAAAAACAGAGACGCCGTAATGCGACGTCTCTACATTATACCTAAACAGGGCGAGCACAAGGCATCGCCCTTACATAAATTCAAACAAATCTTTTGATCTTATAAAGCCAATCTGTAGATATTCTCCACATCCTTGCTTGTAAGCTGCACAAAACCGCCTGTCTTACCAGTCTCGCCAAGTCCGAACGTCTTCACAAGATATGGGATATCGCTCTCTTTCGCTCCAAGTTCAGAGAAATTGATCGGCATACCGATTGATTTCAAGAAACTGCGGAATGCGGCAATACCTTCAAGAGCTGTCTTCTTAGGATCCGAGAAATCCATCTTACAATTCCATACTCTGCATGCCATTTGTGCAAAACGCATAACATTATGGTCTACGACGTATGTCATCCACGCTGGCATAATGACTGCCAAACCAGCTCCGTGTGCACAATCATACAAAGCAGAAAGTTCATGTTCGATGCCATGACTATTCCAATCCTGCTCTCTGCCTACACCTACGATATTATTATGAGCCACCATACCTGCCCACATAATATTGGCACGTGCCTGATAATCGTTAGGATCTTTTATCACCTTAGGAGTCTCCTCAATCATTGATAAAAGCACCGCTTCACAAAGACGGTCGGTAGTCTGAACATCTGTTGTATTAGTGAAATATCTTTCAAAGACGTGGGCCATGATATCTGTAGCTCCACAAGCAGTCTGATACGCAGGAAGAGTTGTTGTCAATTGTGGATTAAGGACAGAAAATTTCGGACGGATGCAATCACCACTTGCGCCACGCTTCAACATTCCGTTCTCATGAGTGATTACAGAGTCGCCAGAGCCTTCACTTCCTGCAGCTGCGATTGTCAATACAGTGCCGACTGGTAATGCCTTCTTTGGACGTGATTTTCCGCTGTAGAAATCCCAGAAATCGCCATCATAACATACTCCCATAGCGATCGCTTTAGCAGAGTCGATAGCAGAGCCCCCTCCGACAGCAAGGATAAAGTCAACATTCTCCTTTTTACATAAGTCTATTCCCTCATACACCTTTCCGGAACGTGGATTTGGAGTGACGCCTCCAAGTTCACAGAATTGGACTCCAGCGTCAGTAAGGGACGTCTTTACTCGGTCGAGCAAACCAGAACGTTTCACAGATCCACCACCATAGTGGATAAGGGCTTTTGAACCTCCGAATTCCTTAACCAATGCTCCGCACTTACCCTCAGTCTCCTTGCCAAACACGAATTTGGTAGGACTGTAAAATGAAAAATTCTCCATAATAGTATAATAAATTCTGAATTATAAATGCAAAATTAAAAATGTGAGATAAAAAAAGGAGACGCGGAAATCCACGTCTCCTTATATCATGAGTAATATTACTCTTTAATCAACTTAAATGTTTTCTGACCTCCGTCAAAGTTCACCTTCAACACATATATTCCACGTGGCAACGAAGATGTGTTGATCACAGTTGGATTGAAGTCGATCATACTTTCAGCAGCAACTGTCTGGCCGTTGATGTTGACGATGCTGACCTCTGCTCTGCCGTCGTATCCAATCTCTATAGGATCCACAACAACATAATCATCAAATACAGTCGGATAAACACTGAAATTAGTGTTTCTGACCTCTGCGACACCACTCAAATCTGGATCTAGTTTTTCAACCATACTTGCGATTGCCATGATAAATGGAGCGTTGTAGTCACAACCACCTTCAGTCTCTGTATATGAAGCACCACCCTCTACAACATTTTCAAATATTCCTGTACCAGAAGGTCCTCCAATCACACCACCACTTGCGAACATATAATCACATGTATTCTTTATGTTTGAAGGCGGATTGTCATTTCTTCCCATCGCATTTCTATGATGTAAACGGAAATGCATATCTCCCTTGTATCCATGCAAGAAAGTGTGGTTAAACTCGTTCTTGCCTAACACATAGTCAACAATACGATCACGGAATCCTTTTGCCTCATCAACATTCTTTGAAGATGTGATCACCCCGTCTTCTACAAGTTTAACATACAAAGCGGCAGCTGTAGCTCCACCTAGAGCCAACTTGTTTGTTCCCCATCGGCTCGAATAGTAAGGGAATCCATTCGGATCACTCTTTGCCTTGTCCAAATGTAATCCATATACATTCTTCTCAAGGAAACTTACATAAGTTCCACCGGCTCCATTATTCATACTTTTGTCTATTCTTGCAAGATAATAATAAACAAAGTCTGTCATAGTATCCCAAGCAAGAGGTGAGTTAGACTCCCATTTTCCAGCAAGATAAGATTTAGCGTCCGCCAAATAACTTTCCTCACCTGTCAAATTATAAAGCATGACAGCCGCAAGCGACAACTCGTCTGTCCACTCATCATTTGGAGATCCATAGAACTCAGGAATTGGAGCCTGAACAGACTTGTTTTTCTTAGCGAACTCATATCCATCAATCGCCGCTTTCTTACACTTAGCCGCATAATCAGCATCAGGATAATGTTTTGCCATCAGACAAAGAGCAGAGACATAGTTTGCTGCCTGTGGTCCTCCCTTAGCAGAGGAAGTCCACACTGGACGTGGATCACCACCATTATCAACAGATTCCTCACTCTGCTTTGACGAAGTCATCCATACTCTGTGGTCACTAGCATCTCCGACATAATAGCAGAACTCACCGTTTGGCAAGAAACACTTCATGAAATAATCAGTAGCAATCTTTGCCTCGTCCAATACATCAGGAATGCCATTCTTTGAGCCATACTCCGCATCATAATTATCCTGGAATGCTTTTGGCCAGATATCGTAAGCAGCAAGCAAAGAGAATGCGGCATAACCCATTGTAGTACCAACCTTGATATGGTCGCCACAGTCGTGCCATCCTCCTGTAAGATCGTAGTTGCCATTGCCTCCACCATTCACTTTTCCTTGTCCGTCTTTGGTATGACAATACTTCTTTGATACACTCGAATTATCATGAAGCATCCAGTTATGAGTGTCACCACAACGTTGACCACCATAAAACTTCAAACCCATGTTGATAGCTTCTCTATAATCCGTTGCCTGATATCCGTAAGAATATGATGAAAATTCGTAAGCAAACAATGTTGCCGACAATGCCGATAGAAGCGAAATTGAAATAAGTTTCTTCATACGCATTTATGTTATTTTAAGGGACCCCTATTAATCCCTGATTATTATTTGTAGCCTCGCCGGGAATCGAACCCGGATCTAAAGTTTAGGAAACTCGTATTCTATCCGTTGAACTACGAAGCCATCGCCAAATTAGCAAGGCAAAGTTAATATTTTTTATCGCACCACCAAAATCATAAGCAGTTTTATATAGAGTCTGTAAGACATAATTTGCACCCTGAAACCTTACAGATATAACAGACCCCTTTGGTTATTAATTAGGATTCACACTAACGCTATATAATACCTTTTTACCACCGTTTGTGACAATATTTTGATTTAGTGTCGGACTTTCTACCATAAATTTGTTCGATGTCTGAGATTTATCACAAAAACACAAAACTACATCTTTTGCATTATTTCTTGCATATTTAGTGTTTACAGCCTCAAATCCATTAGATTCCGTCCATATCAAATAACTATTGTTTTCTCGTGACAAAGTGATTTCTTGCTGGATTCCATTCTTCTCTACTAATAAAATTATTTCTTCCGGAAACAAATTTATAACCTCAAAAGAAAAAAGTATTGTGTCATCATCCGAATACGCTCTATACTTTTTATCATGTTCTAATACAATCTCTGTTTCGGGATAAGTATAATGAGAAAAGGCTATATCTTTGAAAATCACAGACACACATCCCTTAAAAGCATTTTTTCCTACTTTTACGTTCTTTTTCAAATTGTCAAATTCAATTTCTAAATTACTACTCCACAAAAATGTTCCTTCAGCTATTTCTGTGACGCCAGACGGAATTTCTATATTTGTCAATGACGTACATGAACTAAATGCATATTCTCCTATACTAGTGACGCCAGACGGAAGGGATAAACTTGTCAGTTTTAGACAACGTCCAAATGCATACGATCCTATGTGGGAAATAGCATTTGACATTTGAACGCTTTCTAAACTATCACAATTACAAAATGCATTATTTCCGATGTTTGTGATCGTATTAGGCATCTTTATATCAGTTAAGCCAGTATTCCACATTTCATAACTTCGTATACTAATGATACCTGATGGGAACACCATTTTCTGACAAAATGCAGAGTCTCCAATACTAGTAACGACATATATCTTGTCATTTATCAAGACTCTTGCTGGCACCACAACTGAACCCATTCTTTTTTTATAATAAGAATCATCATTTATAAGCTCTGCTTCTGACTCAGAAATAACTCGAAACTTCAATGGTGTTTCAGAGGTGTCAACAACAGCCATCTCATCTACTTCATCTGGAGCAGATTGTTCATCTAAAGGATCATTCTCATCTTTATCACATCTTGTAAACAATATGAAAAAAAAGATAGCACTCAATATCAAACAAAAAAAGCGTTTCATATCATAAAATTTTTAGATTATTATTGTATTATAACGTCGGTTCGATGATTTTAATCTGCCAACCATTTTCCACGTCCTTATTGAATTCTCATCTCTTTTTCTCATAAAAGACGTAGCCTTTCTCTGTAAACTTTATGTCTCTATGGTTTTATTGAATTTTATGTGCTCGCCTACGGCTCGCACGTGTGGAGGAGTTAGGACGTTCCGTCCTTAACAATCCTCATTTATGACACTTCAATTATCATTTTCTTCTATTTTTATTTCGTCTCGAATTGACGTTAAAATAAAATGGGGAACATCTCCATTTATTTTGATGCTCCCCCATAAATAATTTTATTGTCTTATTTAGTGGTTACAGGACGAACAACCATTCCGTCATGACGGCCCTGATACATGATTGTAAATCCTTCTGATGTGAACTTAGTCAAATATGCTGTGCCATTATCTTTCTGATTCAAATCAGACGACCAGTAATATCCACTATAACTTGCACTCAAACCGTATCTTGAACGGTATCCTGAAGACGGAAGGAAAATGATATTTCCATTTGTCTTTGAGACTCCTACTCTTCCTGAGATTCCTGTATTATTGACATTTTCTACGTATGTCCAAGTACAGCCATCTATCAATTCCTTCTGATCTGCTGAAGATGGAGTGCGCCATTCTGAACCTATATTCTGTGTCGCGGCGTCGTCCTCTGGCAAAAGTACAGTATTATTATCGACTGTTCCCCAATTAGTGAGAGTAACATATTTTTTCTGACTATACAATCCGCCCCACTTATACTGCGACCAACTGTAGCAATCCGACAATGTTGTATCGTCTGGAACGGTTTCTGCCCATGAGAAATGTGTTCCTATTTCCTCTGGTTTTGTTGCACCCACATTACAAGTAGCCCACTTTGTTCCGCTTGGCAATCCTAAGTCGACGTAGGTGTTTCCACCGATA
>CAMJFV010000065.1 GCA_946405045.1 uncultured Bacteroidales bacterium
ACTCTTTTGTCCAATGTTGCCATTACTGAATCAATGGCAGCTTTACAAGAATCGTTAGACTCATTCTTTACTGTCTCCTTCTGTGAGCAGCTTGCGAAAATGCCCATAGCAACGACGGCGATAGGCAAGAATAATTTTTTCATTTTTTTATTTAAGTATTTAATATCGAAAAACGGTGCAAAATTAAATCATATTCTTTTTCGTTGTTATCCGTTATACATGGATTTTGATACAAATATTTTCAGGTCATGGTTTATCCTATGATGAAGAATAACACAAAAAAAGGAAGGTTGTTCACCTTCCTTTTCTTATAGCTAAACCACAAGGGTCATTCTTACTTCTTATTCTGTTCAACCCACTTTCTCGCATTTACAAATGCTTCGATCCATGGAGTCACCTCATCAGTTGACTTTCTGTTCAATGGGTAGTATGCCCACTGCCATGGGAAGATAGCACGCTCCAAATGTGGCATCATAGCCAAGTGACGACCGTCTGCCGAACAGATGGCTGCTGTAGCATACTTAGAACCGTTAGGGTTGGCTGGGTAACCGTCGTATACATATTTACCTACGATCTTGTATTCGCTCTCTGCGTAAGGAAGATCGAACTTTCCTTCTCCGTGAGCCACCCAAATACCAAGGTTAGAGCCTGATAGCGACTTGAACATCACTGAATCGTTCTGTGGAATTGTCAATGCCACGAATGATGACTCAAACTTGTGAGAATCGTTGTGTAGCATACGTGGCTTCTGCTCATGGTTAGGATATACAAGTCCAAGCTCAACCATTAGCTGACATCCGTTGCAGACTCCAAGAGAAAGTGTGTCAGGACGTGCGTAGTAGCGATCAAGTGCTGCCTTTGCCTTCTCATTGTATAGGAATCCTCCTGCCCAGCCTTTAGCTGAACCAAGGACGTCTGAGTTGGAGAATCCACCACAGAATACAATCAAGTTGACATCATCCAATGTCTCACGACCTGATGCCAAGTCTGTCATGTGGACATCCTTCACGTCGAAGCCAGCCAAATACATTGAGTATGCCATCTCACGGTCTCCGTTTGTTCCCTTCTCACGGATGATTGCCGCTTTGATTCCTGATGGAGCTGTACGGTCGGCTGTGATTCCAAGTTTTGATAGCTTGCCAGAGAATTCAGAGTTGAACTTGAATCTCAATGGCTGGTTCTTATAGTTCTCGTAACGCTTCTTTGCACAAATCTCACCGCTCTGCTTTCTGTCAAGCAAGTAAGATGACTTGAACCATACGTCACGAAGCTGATCGATCTGGAAGTCGTGCTTGAACTTATCTTTAGCTACTCTTACGACTCTGTCTTCCATTGGAGTTGCGATCTTGGCGAAACCAACACCAGCCTCTCTCATCATCTTCTCTGCCAATGCACAGTCTGAAACCTGTACCAAAACGCCTGGATTCTCAGCGAACAATACCTTCAATACATCATCACCTACGCCATTCAAATCTACGTTCAAACCGCCTTCTGAATTTGCGAAACACATCTCAAGAAGAGCAGTCAACATACCACCCTCTGAAATATCGTGTCCAGCAAGTACGATGCCTTCTTTGATCATCTCCTGAACAGTGTTGAATGCATCCATGAAGTATTCTGTGTCAGTCACACAAGGAACTTCGCTTCCTACTTTGTTCAATGATGCGAACAATGCAGAACCACCAAGCTTCAAGCTGTCGAATGAGAAATCAATATAGTAAACGGCTGAACCAGGTACGTTAGCGATAACTGGAGTCACGATGCCTCTTACGTCAGAAACCTCAGCTCCGGCAGAAATGATCACTGTGCCTGGAGAATATACTTTCTCATTGCCATACTTCTGTGTCATAGACAATGAGTCTTTTCCTGTTGGAATATTGATGCCAAGTGAACATGCGAAATCGCTGGCTGCGTTGACTGCCTTATACAATCTTGCATCCTCACCAGGATTCTTACATGGCCACATCCAGTTTGCACTCAACGATACGCTGTCCAATCCTTCTGCTAGAGGAGCGAACACGATATTTGTCAATGCCTCTGCGATTGCAAGTACTGAACCAGCCTCTGGATCAGCAAGAGCTGCGATAGGAGCATGTCCGATAGACGTTGCGATACCTGCCTTTCCACGGTAATCCAACGCTACAGCACCAAGGTCTGCCAATGGCAACTGCACCTCTCCAACTGTCTGCTGGCGTGCTACCTTTCCTGTGACTGAACGGTCTACCTTGTTAGTCAACCAATCCTTACATGCAACACTCTCAAGCTGAAGGACGTTGTTGATGTATTCGTCTACCTTGCTTACATTGATAGTTGCGTCAGTATAGTGCTCCTCTACAGAATTGTCTGTGATGACAGTGCGTGGAGGGTTACCGATCATATCCTTCATCTCCAAGTCGATAGGCTTCTCGCCATTCTTCTTTTCGAATACGAACTTGTTGTCTCCTGTAGTCTCTCCGACAACATACATTGGAGCACGCTCACGATCAGCGATCTTCTTGATTAGATCAATATCTTTCTCGTGAACAAGAAGACCCATACGCTCCTGGCTCTCGTTTCCGATAATCTCTTTCGCTGAAAGAGTAACGTCGCCGATTGGAAGAGCATCCATATCTATCTTACCTCCTGTCTCCTCAACAAGTTCTGACAAACAGTTCAAGTGTCCACCTGCACCGTGGTCGTGGATAGAGACGATAGGGTTAGAATCGCTTTCCGCAAGTGTTCTGATCACGTTAGAAACTCGCTTCTGCATCTCTGCGTTTGCACGCTGCACTGCGTTTAGCTCGATTGCGTTTGAGTACTGGCCTGTCTCAACTGATGAAACGGCTCCACCACCCATACCGATGCGGTAGTTGTCTCCACCCATCACTACAACCTTCTCACCTGGCTCTGCATGACCCTTCTGCGCATCTTTCATCTTGGCGAAACCGACACCTCCTGCAAGCATGATAACCTTGTCGAAAGCGAACTTCTTGTCGTTCTCCTGATGCTCGAATGTCAACAATGAACCACAGATTAGAGGCTGTCCGAACTTGTTACCGAAATCGCTGGCTCCGTTGGATGCCTTGATCAAAATCTGCTCTGGAGTCTGGTAAAGCCAGTTTCTCTCCTTCATCGCCTGCTCCCATGATCTTCCGTTCTCTGTACGTGGATATGAAGTCATGTAGACTGCTGTTCCGGCGATAGGCAAACTTGCCTTACCTCCACCCAGACGGTCACGGATCTCACCACCTGAACCAGTCGCTGCTCCGTTGAATGGCTCAACTGTAGTTGGGAAGTTGTGAGTCTCGGCTTTCAATGAGATGACAGACTGTATCTTCTTCACCTCAAAATAGTCTGGTTTGTCTCCTGACTTTGGAGCGAACTGCTCGATCTCAGGACCAGCGTTGAATGCAACGTTATCTTTATAAGCTGAAACCAACTTGTTAGGGTTAGTCTCAGATGTTTTCTTGATCATAGCGAAAAGTGAGCTCTCCATCTCTTTGCCATCGATGATGAACTTTCCGCCGAATATCTTATGACGGCAGTGCTCAGAGTTCACCTGTGAGAATCCGAACACCTCACTGTCTGTAAGTTTTCTTCCGATTTTTGCACTTACGCTCTTCAAGTACTCGATTTCCTGTGGGTTAAGTGCAAGACCCTCTTGCTTGTTGTATTCTTCAATATCGTCAATGTAGACAATTGGATCAGGGGTCTTTGAGATAGTGAAGATATCTTGGTTCAAGCCATTGTAGATACGCTGTAGCATTGGGTCATGCTCTGCGTTCTCGCCTGAAGCCACAAAATATTCCTCGATTCTCTCAATGCCAGAAATACCCATGTTCTGAGTTATTTCCACTGCGTTCGTACTCCAAGGAGTAATCATCTCGCGACGTGGGCCAACGAACCAACCGTTGATGCTATCACACTCCATGTACTTAGCACCACTGAATGCCCAAGTGAGTTTCTTAATGTCTTCCTCACCCAATTTCGACGAAACACCGACTGCAATTATGCCGGCATCCTCTTTTTTGAAAAATAATATCATATTGTGTTGAAATATTTTTGTCTTATTTCTTCATCGCTTTGAATCTTGCACAAACTCTGTGTGCATCTTCAATGATCTTGTCTTCTCCTGGCACAACGCCCGAACGCATCACGACACGTCCGTTGCAGATCACTGTGTCTATACATCTGCTGTCTGCCGAATAGACAAGGTTGGAAATCAAATTGTAGTCTGGCACAAGTCTTTCGTTGCTCATGTCTACAAGCACGGCATCTGCCAATTTACCTTCTGCTATAACTCCCGCGTCGATACCGAATGCTTCCGCTCCTGCTCTTGTCGCCATGTCGAAAACATAGTCTGCTGGTGCAGATTCAGCATCTTCAGTAAGCTTAGCAAGCAATGCGAAGAATTTCATCTCCTGCATCATGTCAAGATTATTGTTCGACGATACACCGTCTGTGCCAAGCACCACTCTTGAACCGCGTGAACGGTGCTGAGTAGTGTGGAATGCTCCACTTGCCAGTTTCATGTTTGATGTCGGATTCGACACGATCACACACTGGCGTTTTGCAAGTATATCCGCATCACTGTCTGAAGTGTGGACAACGTGAGCCAAGGCTGTCTTTTCTGTCAATACTCCAAGGCTGTCTAGCCATTCCACTGGCGACATTCCATGCTCTGCTTTGCAATCTTCAACCTCTTTCGCTGTCTCCGACAAATGTGTATGAATCATCACGCCTGCTTTGTCTGCCTCTTTCACACATCTCTCAAACAACTCTTTCGATACAGTGTATGGAGCGTGTGGGGCGACGGCAAGTCTCACCAATTCTGTACTTTTAAAAGAATGTAGGAGTCCGAATCGTCCACTAATCGACTCTTCTCCCATTCTGTCCATCAAGGAGATTCCGATCTGTGCGCGTACACCCATCTCTTCACAAGCTTTGATGCTCTCTTCCACCATGCCGTACATGTCGTTGAAGAAGACGGTGCCGGATTTGATCATCTCCAGCAATGCAAGTTTTGTGCCGACGTAGATGTCTTCCTCCACCATCTGGTCTTCCACTGGCCAGATATGGTCGTTGAGCCATGTGAACAGAGGTAAATCATCTGCGTAACTGCGCAACAATGTCATTGCAGCGTGGCAATGTCCATTGTAGAACGGAGGAATTATTGCAAAACCTTTGCCGTCAATCTCCTGATCGGCGTTCTCTGTGATATTTGGGGCAATTCTGCTGAAACGATTGCCTTTTATCAAAACATCGGTGGTTTTGCCATTAAGCGACACACCTTTTATCAGTATACTACTCATACTCTTTCCCTCCTAATTTTATTTACACAAGACAAATGTAATCCTCGTGTATCTCTATCAAACGTTGTTTGAACAATACTCCGATGGATTTCTTGAAACTCTTTTTGCTGCATCCGAACATATCGGCGATTAATCCTGCGTCCGATCTGTCTGACACTCTCAAGATTCCATTGTTCTTATGTAATTCATCCATAATTATCTCCGATAACTCATCAGTCACTTTGAAACCAAGTGGCTGTAGGGAGATGTCTATTTTGCCGTCTTCGCGGACATTCTTTACATAACCTGTATAAAGTGCGCCTATCTCGATCTCTTGGAATATTTCACTTTGGTATATCATTCCCCAGTGAGCGTTGTTGACAATCACTTTATATCCTCGTTCGTGACGAGATGCGATCATAATATCCACCTCATCGTTAAACTCGTATTTTGCAGGAGAGACGTTGAGATACTGGTCTATTTTGCTTGTTGCTATGATCTGACGAGTCACCAAATCGTAGTAAACATATACCAGATAACGTCTGTCTATCTGCATACGCATGGTCATCTCTCGTGACGGCAGGAATAAAGGACGCGATAGTCCCCAGTCGAGCAAAGCTCCTGCTTTTGAAACCTCATCTACATAAAGATAACCGAATTCGCCTGGCATTACATACGGCATCATTGTGGTCGGCACCATCTCTCGTTTGGCATTCATAAAGATGAATACTTCAACCTGTTGGCCGACTTCCGCACCGTCTGGCAATTCCAGTTTGCGCATAAAAAGAGTATCACCGTCGACTGTATCCTTAAGGATATAGCCGTCGGCTCTTATCTCTGATATTTCTAGTATGTTTTTTTTACCTATTTCTAACATATTTGCGATTAGTTCGCCGAGTGCTTTCTCAAGAATTCTCTACAACTGTCTTTTACGACTTTCGTATATTCTGGAGTAGGGAACTCGTTTGCTCCTTCCACTTCGATAAATTCAGCCAACTCTCCAAGTTGAGATGCCAACTGTTTTGAATTTAGAAGTTCTGTACTCTGTTCATTAGACGTTCCGTGGAAGACCAAACTTTTAATCTCATTGTCAAAGTTTTTCTCAAACTCGTTCAAGTTCAAAGCCGAATTAGTAGATATAGAAATCATACCTCTGATTCCTTCTTTAGAAAGAGGCTCTGTTCCAGACACATATGTATAAATGTATGACGCAACGACAACTGCACCAGAAGCATTACCAGCCAAGAATATTCTTGTTGTGTCAATGCCATATTTGTCTGCTTTCTTTTTCAACGTAGTAAGAGCATCATTCACGTCGTTCAATGCTGTACGGAAAGTTTTGATTGTCTTATCGTTGTTGCGGTCAGCCTTAATGTTCGAACATTTTGGTATACAAACCTTATAGCCCAAATCAATGAAGACGCGAGGCCACTCGAATGAAGGCATATCTTTTACATCACCTTCAATGAACAAGACTACTGGCATTTTCTCTTGTTCTTTTTTCTCTGGTCCATAAATCGACATTGTACGGAACTGGTCAAGCACGTCACAGTCAATACAAACAGCGTACGACAATTTGTCTACATAGCACTCTGCGTTAAGATTCTCTACTGGCACAAATTCAGCGGGTGTTGTCTTTGTTGAATCAACAGCCTCTACAGGAGCAGCTCCCTCTTTACTTGAACCAGCACAACAGCACATCAATGTTGAAAGTGCGAAAGCAAAAATATATGCACAGATCTTCATAATTAATATTTTTTAATAAATCTCAGCTAAATATATGAATATTTTAAGACTAACAGGTCTTGTGTTGTCAAAAAACTTCATAAAAGTTAATAATTCTTTGATATTCACCACGACTTACTTGCAATATCAAGACACAATTGCCTTTGCCACCTCTTTAGAAGCATCCTTGCCAAACAATGCTTCTACCATTGCCAAAGCGAATACTTTTGCTGTACCAGCACTTCTTCCTGTGACAAAATTGCCGGAAATCTCGTATGGTGCTCCAGTTGTCACAGCTCCCTTCAGAAACTGCTCATAACCTGGAAAACAAGTTGCAGCTTTGCCGTCAAGCAGACCAAGTGATCCGTAGATCATAGGTGCCGCACAGATGGCAGCCAACCATTTCTTCTCATCATTGGCTTTCTTCACCAACTCGATCAACTCTGAATGCTCCAACAATGTCTTGTGGCCTGGGCCTCCTGGCAGGAACAACATGTCTGCATCGTTGTAGTTGTTGTCGTCAAACAAACTGTCTGCAATTACAGTGATGTTGTGTGAACCTGTGACCTCTTTCTTCCCAGTCACGCTAACTTTCTCCACCGTCGCTCCCGCTCTGATTAGCAGATCTATTGGGAATATGGCTTCGGTCTCCTCGAAACCGTCTGCCAAAAAAACATATACTTTCTTCATTTTATCTTAATTCAAATTTGTAAGTAATGGTACCGCTCTGGTTTTTCTTAGTCGGTATCGCATTGAATTTTGTCTTCTTCGCCGCAGCGAGTGCCGCATTATGAAGACGTTTAGACGTGATGTCTGTACCTGGTGCTATATCAGCGTTTATTACGTCGCCGTTCTCATTGACCATGATTCTGACTACAATCGTTCCCTCTTCCTGATCTCCATATGCTGGCTTTGCCAATTCTCCATGGATGGAACGACCGTCAAGCGACCAAGAGTTGTTGGATCCTGTCTTTGCATGTCCTTTCGACGGTGCATTGTTCGGATCTCCCGTCGCCTTACCTTGGCTTCCTGTCGATGATCCGTCTCCTTTGCCTGTAGACGAATTGTCATTGCCGACACCACCGTTTCCACCTTGGCCGAAGACATTCTTCAAACGGTTTCCAATTTCAGCTTTCTGCTTATTCTCTTTTTCAATTTGAGCACGTTTCTCCGCCTCTCTACGTTTGCGCTCAGCTTCCTCCGCCTGTTTTTTCTTACGTTGAGCGTCGGCCTCTTTTTTCTTAGCCTCCTCTTTCTTCTTCTCCTCGTCCGCTTTTGGCATCGCCACCGACTCCTCTATGTCCTGAGTCTGATAAGCTTCTGGAGCAGTTGATGGATCTGCAGCTGGAGACGCTTCAGCCAACTGTCCTTCTATCTCGCTGGCTGGAGTAGGTTCAAAAAGATCGCTTCCACCAAAATCGTCAGCACCGAGAGACACTGCCAAACCTTCCTCTGTGGTTGACATCTGCGACGTCATGCAGCAACATATCAACACCAGGAAAATGACAGCATGGAACATCACAGTACCCGTTGCACCGTTTGCTTTGGCCCAGGATTTAAGTTTTTGTCTATCCATACACTCTCGTTTTTTAATGACTATTTCTTCATTGGACGTGTAGCAATCACAAGTTTGAACTTGTTCTTGTTAGCGATGTCCAATATCTTCACCACTTCACCATGAGGCACACTCTCGTCAGCGTAAAGAGCGACATACATATCAGGCTCTGCCAACTCGATCTTTTTCAGATAGTCTTCTATCTCCTCAAGCTGTATCGGACGCTCTGTCTCATTTCCGAATGCCACATAGTGGTTGAGTTCCTTGTCTATCGTAACTCGCGTCAACGGTTTTGCAGCCGTTTGCGAATTGCTTTGCGGCAACATCAGTTTGATGGCGTTGGGATGCACCACCGATGATGTCAACATGAAGAATATCAGTAGCAAGAAGATGATATCCGTCATTGATGACATACTGAAACTTGCCTCTGCTTTATTTCTACGTTTTAAAGCCATAGCATTCAGTTATTTAGTTGGCAGGCTCATTCAAAATATCCATAAACTCAAGTGAACGTGCTTCCATATCACGCACCACTTT
>CAMJFV010000066.1 GCA_946405045.1 uncultured Bacteroidales bacterium
GTCAATATCGAAGTCGACTGTTCTGCCGTGAAGCACTTTAAATGTATCCAACAAAAGTTTTGCAGGCAAGGCTATCATTCCTGAACCATCAACGTTCTCGACATCCATTCTTGTCGCCATGGAAGTCTCTCCGTCTGAGGCAGTCAACTCTAATGTACTGTCTGTCAAATTAAAAAGGAAATTATCGAGAATTGGTAACGCCGTCTTTGAAGCCATCACACGGCTTGTTGCTGTAAGACGAGCCATCAACTCGTCGCTATTCACTGAAAATCTCATAAGTTTTGATTTAAATATTTCTTCAAAAGTAGTGAAAAATCACTACTATATCATATTCTGTTGATTATTTTTAATGTAAACATATTTTCCACGTCTACATATTACATGTTTAGACGCACGTCCATGTTCATGAGACGCACGTCCGTGCGTCTCTACGATTATACGCTGACCGCACCTTTGATTGGCGGATGGCATTCGTAATTCTCCAACACGATATCATCCGCTGTGAAATCGAAGATATCCTTCACATCAGGATTCAATCTGATTCTTGAAAGATGCAACGGCTCTCTGCTCAACTGCAATTTCACCTGATCGATATGGTTGTTGTAGATATGAGTGTCTCCGAATGTGTGGACGAAATCGCCCGGTTCCAATCCCGTCACCTGAGCCATCATGAGAAGAAGCAACGAGTAGCTCGCAATATTGAACGGCACTCCCAAGAATAGGTCAGCGCTTCTCTGATAAAGCTGCAAACTCAATTTTCCATCTGCCACATAGAACTGGAAGAAACAGTGGCATGGAGGAAGATTCATGTTGTCGATATCCGCGACATTCCATGCTGACACTATGATTCTGCGTGAGTTAGGATTGTTTTTGATTGTCTCCACAACTTCCTTGATCTGGTCGATATGTCCGCCATTATAATCTGGCCAACTTCTCCACTGATATCCATACACATGGCCAAGACCACCATCAGGATCAGCCCACTCATCCCATATATGCACATTGTTGTCGACAAGATACTTGATGTTGGTGTCGCCCTTCAAAAACCATAACAACTCGTGCAACACTCCTTTGAAGTACACTTTCTTTGTTGTCACCAATGGGAATCCGTCTTTCATCGAAAAACGCATCTGATGACCGAATATACTTCTTGTGCCTGTGCCTGTACGGTCGCCTTTTACGACTCCCTCATCCAACACTTTCTGCAATAAATCTAAATACTGTCTCATCTTGTCTTCCTTAATACATATTATATGTAGTCTTCAACACACGGAACTCAGTACGACGATTGATCTTGTTAGCAATCTCCTGATTTTCTTTTGAAAGTGCGTCGATAAAATCTTCATTCAATTCATCATTCTCCTTCAAGAATGAATACTGTTTAGCTAAATTCTTATCCACCACAACAGGTTTGGTCTTTCCATATCCTTTTGCAGTAAGACGTGGGGCTTCTATTCCTCCCTTGATCAGATAGTTGACTACACTCTGCGCACGTTCTCCAGACAGAGCAAGGTTTCCTTCCGCACTACCGACCTTATCGGTATGAGCGCCAATCTCAATCGTGATATTAGGATTATCCTTTAGCAGTTTCACCAACTTATCCAAAGCGTTTGACGACTCTGCTGTCAATGTAGCTTTACCAAACTCAAAGAAGATGTTGTCAAGACCGACTGGTTTTGATACAGACGCCAATGTGAATGGGACATCAAATGTTTTTGAATCCTCAAGTCCAAGTGTGTTGACGGCATTTTTCTCGTTCAAGTAGCCACGACAGTTGCCAAGCATCACGTATTCCACTCCAGGTTTAACCTCAAATGAGTATGAACCATCATTTTTTGCTTTGATTTTCACGTTTGTACCGTCAGTTCCGACGATTCTGACATTCGCGTCGCCCAAAGCGTCTCCGTCTGTGTTCTTCACCTTACCGGATATGATGTATCTGATAGGAGGTGCGACGAAGGTATAGATTTTGTCGTAACCCTTATTCTCTCCACGGTTGCTGGAGAAAGCACCCTGCTCCGCGCCAGCCACAAACGAGATTCCGAAATCATCTCCATTGGAGTTGATTGGGGCTCCCATATTCTCAACTATCCACTTTTTCGCAGTATCCTCTTTTGCGCGATAGATATCCAGACCTCCGAATCCTTCATGACCGTTAGATGAAAAATAAAGTGTGGAATCCTCACGTATGAATGGATACATCTCATCTTTATCTGTATTGATATCCGGACCAAGGTTTTCAGCGGCAGAATAAGTCTCTCCCGTCTTCATACATCTCCAGATATCCTTTCCACCTATACCACCTGGCATATCAGAAACGAAATAAAGCCAGTTGCCATCAGGCGACAACGCAGGATGAGCCACTGTGACCGAACTGTCTTTCAACACCATCACACGTGTTGCCTTGCCCCATTTTCCGCTCTGACGCTGCGACATCCAGATCTCTCCTCCATGAGTCTCACCCTTAACATATCGGCAACGGGTGAACAACATGATTTTTCCATCCGACGAGAAAGCTGGGCTACCCTCATCATCCTCTGTATTGATATCAGAATCAACAAGTTCAAGATTATCCCATTTGCCTACAGCATTCTTTTTCGCAAAATAGATATCATTGTTTGGTGTACCAGTGATATTGCTCACCTTATGGGCTGTCTGCTTGTTGTCACGTGATGATGCGAAATAGACGATTGTGCTGTCGCCTCCAGGGAAACGTGGACTGCTCTCACTCTTCTTGCTGTTGAAGAACGGATCCTTGAAGACCTCATAGCGTCTCTTTGCCTTCTCCCACTCAGAATATTTCAAAGCGGAAATCTTTCCGTTGAGCGCGACAACCGAATTTGGATCATGCTTCAAGTAGACGTCGTACATCTCAGCAGCCTCCTTGTTTTTCTTCTGCTTGCGAAGCACATCAGCATAAAGCAAATATGATGTTGTGTCTGCATACTTGTATCGCACACAGTTCGCCAACATTCTCTCCGCTTTATCCGTCTCTCCAAACTTATCATAGCAATCACCCAATCGGTAAGCTACGTAACCCTTCAGCTGCTTGTCTGCCAACTTGACACGAGAATAGGCAGTCTTGTATATGCTCGCAGCCTTATGGTACTCACCGATCTCATATTTCTTATCGGCCTTGCGGATCTTCTTATTCACCGAACAAGAAGAGATAGCCAGCAAAAAAAGAGATGCTATAACACAAATTGAATAATTCTTATTCCTCATACTTAAAATCTTTCGTAGTCAACAAACGAATAGTTGAAGTCGTTCTTCTCATCCGCCTCGTGACTTTCCCTGCCTACCTCAATCCATTCCATAGGATTCAGTTCAGGGAAAAATGTATCTCCATCTGTGATTTCGGTACTAACCTCAGTCAGATAGACCTTCTTTGCGTATGGCAAAAACTGCTTGTAGATTTCCCCGCCTCCGATTATAAACACATTGCCTTCCAATGTTTTATCGTTCAGCAAATCCTCCACACTCTTCACAATATCACATCCATCAATAGCATCAGTAGAACGAGTGATCACAATATTGCGTCTGCCTGGAAGCGGACGGCCGATCGATTCGAATGTACGTCTGCCCATCACAATCGGATGACCAGTGGTAAGTGACTTAAAACGTTTCAAATCAGCAGACAAATGCCAAGGTATTCCACCGTCTCTGCCAATCACATTATTTTTGCTTGTCGCTACTATAATTGAAAATTCCATCAGTTTTTTATATTTCAATGTGCATTCTGCACCATAAGTCTACAAATTTACATATAATAAATGTTTAGACACAATTTTGACGACGTTATTTGTCAACAGATTTTTCTTTTACATAAACGTATTATTTGGTTCTTTCCTCAAATAAAAGTAGGATTTTTATTCTGAACCATTCACAACACAAAAAATCCCCCACCATTGGTGAGGGATTTTCTATATGATATCAATTTGGAATCTTATTTCTCCAAACAAGCATCCAACTCTGCGATGATCTTCTCCTTATCCATCTTCTGTCCGATGAATACGATCTTCTGCATCTTGTCGCCGTACTTCTCATCCCAGTCGTTCAAAATCTCTGGATTCTCTGCCAAGATCTCCTTCAACTCCTCCTCTGGAGCTGTACAGAACCACTGTCCTGCCTCTGTCACTTTCTTCTGAACTCCAGCCTGCTCAAACAAATACGACATCTCTGGGTTCACATTGAAGTAGCAGACTCCCTTTGTACGGATGATGTTCTTAGCCCACTTCTTTGAAACGAACGCCTCGAATTTATCAAGGTTGAATGCAGGTCGACGGTAGTATACGAATGTTCCGATGCCATACTCCTCAACCTCTCCACCGTCGTGGTGATGGTGGTGGCAGTGGTGCTCATGCTCGTCATCATCATCGTCGTCGTGATGATGGTGGTGGCAGTGATGCTCATGCTCGTCATCATCATCGTCGTGATGGTGGTGATGATGGTGATGGCCGTCTGCATCTGCCTTCTCCTCCTCAGTCAACGGACGCTCCAACTCCTTTATCCATCCAGCTGAGATAGAAGCCTTCTCCATCTGGAATCTGCCAGTGTTTATAATCTTATCCAAATCCACATCAGCGTAATCACACTCAATGATCTCTGCGTATGGCTGGAGAGTCTTGATAATCTCTTTGATTCGTGCAAGTTCCGACTTCTCAACTTCAGAAGCCTTGTTAAGCAAGATGATATTGCAGAACTCAATCTGCTGGATCACAAGGTTTTCTATATCCTCTTCATCAAGTTCCTTGCTCTTCAATGCATCTCCGCATTCAAACTCACTCTGTAGACGAAGAGCGTCGACAACAGTGACAATGCTATCCAAAAAACATGCCTCTCTGCCTGCATACTTGCTGCTCATCTGCTGAAGAGAGACAAGAGTCTGAGCGATAGGAGCAGGTTCACACACACCGCTCGCCTCGATCACGATATAGTCGAATTTATTCTGCACAAGGATCTCATTGACCTGCTCCACCAAATCCATCTTCAGTGTGCAGCAGATACATCCGTTCTGCAATGCCACAAGGCTGTCGTCTTTCTTGTCGACCACACCACCCTTCTGTATCAAATCGGCATCAATGTTGACCTCGCCTATATCGTTTACAATCACAGCGAATTTGATACCACGCTTGTTAGACAATATATGGTTTACCAAAGTTGTCTTTCCGCTACCTAGGTAACCAGTAAGTAGCAATACCGGAATTGATTTTGCTTCCATATTCTAACTAATTAATTCTCTTCTTTATCTCTTCCGCCGTCACCACAGTCATGATTGGCTTGCAGTCTGGCGTAAAATTATAATTGTCACACGCAAAAAGTGATTCACACAAATGTTTGATCTCAGCATCACTCATCTCCTTGCCGTAACGTATAGCCTGGCTCTCCGCCATACTCTGAGCCACTTTGTCGTTCATGATGAGATCATCACCGATCTCTCCTTCCGAAATAGACGAGATGATCTCCAACAACGACGCCACATTATCTTCATTTGTCTTGTCTGCCGGCACTCCACGTATCTCATACACATCACGGGTGATAAGTTGCAGATCGTAGCCAAGATTATTTAGTTGTGGCAGAATCTCCTCCACCGTCGCAGCTTGAGCGGCTGAAAGTTCAAGTGTCTGACGGAACATCACCTGATGCGATGGGATCGGTGAATCTTTCAGCTCCGACAGGAATTTCTCATACAGCACTCTGATGTGAGCTCTGCGCTGGTCAATATACATAAGATTATCGCCCGACGAAGCCACGATATATCGTCCTGCCAACTGGAAACAGTTGCCTACTTCCGGGTGTATATCCGTCGACTGCAATAAAGATCCATTAAACCCTTTGTGCTCAGTATGCGTTTCTCGGATATCCAAAGCCGACGGGATATCTTGATAATCTATAGCATTATCGCCACTCGGTATTTCAGGAGGGGCTTTTTCGAAATAATCGTAGATATTGCCGAATGTACTTTCATTGTCATTTGGCTTGAATCGTCCGCCACATCCGGAATATTTTCCGCTTGATGAGCTGTTGCTCGACCCGGATGAGGATCCAAAATGTTTGAACGGATCAAAATCTGTATCTATATTCAGATCAGGAGCTTCCAGAGTAGCCTTCTCAAAACCAGGGACATAGGCATCATTTATATTGATGTCAAAATCCAATGTAGGGAAGATATTGCATTTTCCCAACGACTCTCTGACGACCGCAGTCAACACCTTATAAAGATCCTGCTCATACTCAAACTTAATCTCCGTCTTCGTAGGATGGACATTGACATCTATCTGATGCGGATCGACCTCAAAATATATAAAAAAGCTTGGAGACGTACCGTCGTGAAGCAGACGGTCGTATGCGCTTGTCACTGCTTTTCTGAAATACGGATGCTCCATATATCTTCCATTGACGAAGAAGAACTGCTTCTTGTTTCGCTTGATCGCAGTCTCTGGAGTACCGACATATCCGCTTATTTTTCCAAACGATGTCTCAGCACCGATTGAAAGCATCTTGCTATTCAGCCCGTTACCGTAAATCTTTCCTATTCTCTCTCGTATATTGCTCTTATTCAGGCTATAGCAAAGTTTATCGTTATGATAAAGCTCGAAGAAGACGTCGGGATAAACAAGAGCGATACGTATAAAATCACGCTCGATATTGCCAAACTCCACATTGTCGCTCTTCATAAACTTGCGTCGGGCAGGGACATTATAGAAGAGGTCTCTGACTGAGAAGTTCGCGCCCACAGGACACGACACTTTATTAATAGCCTCAACTGTGCCACCAGAGATCAGCACCTGTGTGCCAAGTTCATCCTCCTCACGTCTAGTGCGGAGCTCCACATGTCCGACAGCGGCGATACTGGCAAGAGCCTCTCCACGAAATCCCATTGTGCAAAGCACACTCAAATCCTCCACCGAACGGATCTTTGATGTGGCATGACGTTGGAAAGCCACGACTGCATCCTGCTCACTCATGCCTTTACCGTTGTCGACTACCTGAATCAGAGTGCGTCCCGCATCCTTCACTATGACACGAATCTCTGTTGCACCGGCGTCGATGGAGTTTTCCACCAACTCCTTAATCACCGAACTTGGTTGCTGCACAACCTCTCCAGCAGCAATCTGGTCGGCGACCGTATCCGGAAGCAAATGTATTATATCGTCCATAGTTTTTTCAGATTCCAAAATATTTTAGGGCCAAGTAAACAATCAGCACTGCCGCAGAAATAACGACGACCTTCATCAATTTGTTTTCGTCGGCAACACCAGCTCTGCCTCGCTGTTCACGTAGGAAACCGTGTTGCAAAGTGGTACGGTGAGTGCCTTCCGAACGAGAATCGTCATCGTCTTTGTTGGCACGTCTCTGTTCACTCTGCAATTGTTTGCGGATTCGAGCCCTACGCTCCTCCATCGCCTCCTTGCGAGGATCCCAGTAGCGGGGAGTATAGTTGAACTGACGTATTTCTGGTTTACTGAAAAATCCCATATTTATCAAATACCCATCTGATGGGCCTTTTTAATTTTCTTATACAAGTTGGAAGCAAAGATAAGGCTTTCCAAATCCTCGTTTCCTGTGTCATAAATCTCAGTGTTGTTGCCTTGCCAACTCTTGTGTCCCTTACTGATGAAAACGATATTCTCACCGATCTCCATCACAGAGTTCATATCATGAGTGTTGATAATTGTAGTTATGTTATACTCATGTGTGATTTCAAGAATCAAATGGTCGATAAGCAACGATGTCTTCGGATCCAAACCTGAGTTTGGCTCGTCGCAGAACAGATATTTAGGATTCAACACAATAGCTCTTGCGATAGCAGCTCTCTTCTGCATACCTCCACTTATCTCAGACGGATAAAGATCCAAAGCACGGAGAAGATCCACTCTTTCCAGACAGAAACGTGCTCTTTCCTCCATCTCCTCCTCACTCATATTGGAGAACATTCGCAATGGGAACATCACATTGTCTTTCACCGTAAGAGAGTCGAACAATGCGGATCCTTGGAAAAGCATTCCAATCTCACGTCGCAACAGATTTAGCTCTTGCGACTTCATCTGCGAGATGTTTCTTCCGTCGTATAGGATTTCACCGCTGTCTATACGATGGATTCCAGCCACAGACTTCATAAGCACCGTCTTTCCGCTACCACTCTGACCGATAATCAGATTTGCGCGTCCCTCAAGAAGATTGGCTGAGATGTCGAACAACACCTGCTTGCCATCAAACGATTTGTTTACATTCTTAACCTCAATCATATCTCAACTTTTTAGGACAACAACAATTTAGTCAACATCACGTCGAAGAGCAAGATGATCACACTGCTGTTCACCACAGCATTTGTACTCGCTTTTCCGACTTCTCTCGCTCCTCCCTTCACAGTGTAGCCATAATAAGAGGCCACTGATGTCACGATGAACGCGAACACCAGACTCTTCTCTATCGAATACTGGATACTATATGGCAAGAACGAGTATTGGATTCCTTGTTCATACTCCATCGGAGTGATCATTTCCGTAAACAAAGCCACACCGAAACCTCCGAGCAAACCAGTAGTGATACTGAATGTGACAAGACAAGGAATCATTGTGACGAATGCCAATATCTTAGGCAGAATCAAATAGTTGGCTGAATTAACACCCATAATATCCAAAGCGTCAATCTGCTCTGTGATTCTCATTG
Source organism: uncultured Bacteroidales bacterium (assembly GCA_946405045.1). Classification (GTDB taxonomy): domain Bacteria; phylum Bacteroidota; class Bacteroidia; order Bacteroidales; family Paludibacteraceae; genus UBA1723. The sequence goes on from CAMJFV010000066.1 coordinate 8,674, forward strand.
TTCCGATTTCAGATGCGATATTAGAACCGACCTTACCAGCAAGGATAAGACACAAAATCGCAGAAGAAAACTCCAGGATCATAGTCTCACGAGTGGCATAACCCGTAAGCTGAGACGGAAGGAACGGACTCTCCGTATTGATTCTCATCTGAATACAGATCACCGCACCAATAAACACAGAGATGATGCACACAATCGGCAAAGAGTTGATTCCCTGCTTATGTAGTTCACGCACATATTGTTTGCCAAACATCTTCCAACTGTCTGGTTTTTGGAATGTCTTCCACATCAATCTGCTATAATCGCCTACCCTTTCAATGGCATTCATAATTAGTCGAAAATTAGTTCATCTGCAAAGATAACAATTTCAATGCGA
>CAMJFV010000067.1 GCA_946405045.1 uncultured Bacteroidales bacterium
TGTTAGGAAAATATAAAAAAGCAGAGAAAGAATACAGTTTCTGTGTCTGTAAATTGTAACAAGTTCGTTAATTATATATCAGTGATATAAAAAAATAGAGACGGAATAAATCCCGTCTCTACCCTTTTTTCATATCATTACATTTTATATCAATGCCAAATTGAATACATCCTGTACATTGTCGACGTAATGGAATGTCACTCCTTCAAGATATTCAGGTTTGATCTCCTCCACGTCTTTCTGATTATCCTTACACAAGATAATCTCTTTGATTCCAGAACGTTTTGCAGCCAATGTCTTTTCACGGATTCCTCCTACAGCTGTCACCTTGCCTCTCAATGTGATTTCACCCGACATTGCCAGATTAGCTTTCACTTTTCTGCCTGTGAAGGCTGATGCAAGAGCTGTTGCCATTGTGATGCCGGCTGACGGACCATCTTTAGGTGTCGAACCGTCTGGCACGTGGATATGAACGGCTGTATCGTCGAACACTGTAGGATCGATGCCAAGAGTGTCAGCTGAACATTTCACATACTGCATCGCAAGCATAGCCGACTCTTTCATCACATCTCTGATCTGACCAGTCACTGTCAATGTTGGATTCTTGCTCTTCGACAATGATGTCTCAATAAACAGAATCTCTCCACCGTAACTTGTCACAGACAAACCTGTTACGACGCCGATATTGTCGTTGCCTTCATACAGTTCATGAGGCACCTCTTTCTTTCCAAGATATTCCTGGATATCCTCCACGTCGACATTAGATTTGAATTCCTCTTTCATCACAATCTTCTTTGCAAGTTTACGGTAGATCTTGCGAATCTGTTTCTCAAGTCCACGTACACCGCTTTCCATTGTGTAACCGGAAATTATCTTATTCAACGCTTCGTCTGTGAATGTTACCTCCTCCAATGAGACTCCAAGCTCAGCCGCAATTTTTGGCACTATGTGACGCTTTGCGATCTGTAGTTTCTCCTCCTGTGAGTATCCGCCGATATTGATAAACTCCATACGGTCTTTCAACGGCTGGCTGATGGTGCTTATGTCGTTGGCTGTGGCGATGAACATCACATTAGACAAGTCGTAATCCACGTCCAGATAATTATCATGGAAATTCTTATTCTGTTCAGGATCAAGCACTTCAAGCAACGCAGAATCAGGACTTCCGTGGAAACCGTCTGAGTGGCTCACTTTATCTATCTCATCAAGAATGAAGACGGGATTGCTCGAACCTGCCTCTTTCATCGCTTTCAATATACGTCCTGGCATCGCTCCAACGTATGTGCGGCGATGACCACGAATCTCACTTTCATCATGGATTCCACCAAGAGCCACACGCACATAGTTTCTTCCAAGTGCATCCGCAATTGATTTACCCAATGATGTCTTTCCTACTCCTGGAGGTCCATATAGGCATAGGATGTTTGACTTCATATTTCCACGAAGCTTCATCACCGCAAGATGTTCAAGGATTCTGTCTTTGATGTCTTCCATGCCATAGTGGTCACGGTCGAGCACCTCCTGTGCTGTTTTCAAAGATAGAGATTCCTTTGTCTTGACATCCCAAGGCAAAGCAAGCATGTTTTCAAGATATGTTACCTGAGTAGAATAGTCAAGAGATTGTTGAGGGAGACGGTTCAATTTACCCAACTCCTTCATAAATACGTCTTTAATCTTCTTATTCCACTTTTTCTTATCTGATTCAGCAAGTAGACGCGAGTAATCCTCATCATCACCGTTTTCATCAAGTTCTTCCTTGATTGTCTTCATCTGTTGCTGAAGGAAATAGTTACGCTGCTGACGATCTATCTGACGGTTTGTCTTCTCTCTGATATTCTGTTTCAACGATGCGAGCTGCATCTCCTTGTTGAGTAGCGACAACAATATAAGTGCACGTTCTTTCAATGAACCACACTCCAGCATATTCTGTTTGTCTACTACAGAGAATGGGAAGTTTGCAACTATATAGTTTACGAAAGATATACTGCTCTCGATATTACGCAGCGCGAACATAGCCTCCATTGGCACGGTGCCTGAAGAAGCTTTAAGTATCTGCTCTGATCTCTCTTTTACAGAATCAAGTATAGCGTCAAACTCGCGTTTTTCTTCGTCTTCTGGCAACATCTCTTCAAGAAGAACCACATCCGACTCCAAGAAATTAGACTGAACACGCAAATCTTTGATCATCACACGGCGCATACCCTGGATGATAGCTGTGCTCTGTCCGTTTGGCATATCGAGTATTTTCACTACATTTCCAACAACACCAACGTCATATAGATCCTTCTTGGTCGGCTCATCCTCTCGGGCATCCCTTTGAGTGACCACTACCAATGGCTCATTTAACGATTTAGTTCGTTTTGCTGCATATTTTGATTTTGCTCTTCCTAGTTGTACTGGCAAAACAACACCCGGCATCAACACAACATTACGCAATGCTAATGTCAAGAGTCCTTCCGTCTTATCTAATTTATATTCATCAGGAACTCCTCCGTCTGCAATTACTGGAATAAATTCTCCGTTTTCTTCGTTCATATCATCGAAATTGTTCATATTCTACTTAATATAATATATTTATCCTATGAAAATCAAAATGTGTGCCAAAATGGATATACGACAAATTGGCATACTCTTTGTTATATAAATATGACAAATTTACATGATCATTTAGTAATACTCTATTTCTCGTAATTCTCCGTTTAAGAAATTTCCATTTTTATCAACGAGCCGTCTTTCTATCCAATTGCCATGTCCATCACAACGAAATAGCTCTTTTTTAACGATACTGTCGTTGATGTCTAAGAATCTTTTTTCAGAAATAAAACCTAAAGAATCATAAGAATATGTCACTTTTGTTAAAGTATCGTTGTGGTTGATTTCTAATACGTTACCCAAAGTATCATATTTTTCAGAAATTTTGGTTTCTGTTTCTGTATCTAAAATAAGACAACTTATTTCATTCTTACGTTTTTTGTCGTCGTATGAATATTTATAGCTTATCTTGGTGGAATCTTTATAGTAGAGAATCTCCTTTGTAACAAGATTTCCTTGATCATCATAGGTGTAGGATGTCTCAGAATCAATTGTTATTGCTCCATCGTCTTCTTCATAACTCACTGTATGCACAATTCTATCCTTATTGTCATAGGTGTTTTCATAAGTTATTTTGAAATCTAATAAGTGGGCAATTTTTTTTTCTTTAGGATAACCATGCCAGTCATACTCATATTCGTCATAGTCACCGCATATATAGAAAGATTTTATGATGTAGCCGTCTCTGTTATATTCCTCAATTTCATAGATTTTATCCTCGTCATTCGTCAAATCGTCCTCAATATTTGTCTGGTATGATTTCACGAATTTAACCATACCCTTAAGTCCTTCCTCTGATGTATCAGATTCCCTTTGTGGATTCAGATAGCAGGAAGAAGGTATGATAGACAAAACTATCAAGAGTGATAAAATATGTAATGTGGAATTACTCATAGATATTGTTTACCGGCTTACATTGTGGTTGCGATTCCCAACATTTGAACCCCTCTTTCGTTTATTCAAAATATATTTATGATTAAGAATGGTCCAAAATAAAAAAGGAACTATAACACAATTTCTAAAACATGGATATAGTTCCTTTTTATATCATTTGAATATAATCAAGTTATTTTGGATTGTATCCCGACATTTCCAAAATTTCTGACGCATCGTTGTTCTGCATCAAATCCTGAAGAGTCACATTTGTATTTGCATTCAAATATGCTTCGATAATCTTGTATCCGACAAATAATCCGCTTCTTCCCGGAGAATCCTGAGGAAAGAATGATGTAGACGGTGCAGGATCACAATATTTGCCTACTGTCAGACGATCTGTTGAGAAAAGATGCTTATATTCAGCCATATAATGCCACATTTGAGCCTCATTCTGGCAGCACCATTCGTATTGGTCTGGTGTGTAGCCAAGGATTGTGTGCATATCTTGGTTTGGCAATGCGACAGATGTCAGATACACAATTTTGCCGAGATAGATGATTTTCTGCAACAGTGTCGGCGCTGATTCCTTGAACTCATATTCTGTTGACAGCCAACAGAATACGCCATCAGAAACCAGTTTCTCACGTCTGTAATTGCAGATCATGTAGTCGTACAATCCGTCGACATACTTATAATTTGCGTAATTTGCTCCAAGATAGTATTCAAGAGAGAATCCCAAACGACTCTTTGTGCAAAGCACATTAGAATAGAATCCCGACACAATTGCGACATATTGCTTCGGCACATTCATGTCTGGAAGATTTGTCTTCAGAATCGAGAATGCATTGTCAAGCTCATGTTTTTCTGCCGACATGTCTGGGAATACAGAATCTGCATCTTGGAAAAACTCGCAATATGGTTTGCCAGTAGCGAATTTCTGGATGATGTTTCTCGTCTCCATCTGATCCACATTTCCGATATTCAAAACGGCTTCTGTGTAGATGTCAAGAAAATTCATGTCAGACGAGTCTTCTGCAGCATAGGCATCCTTTAGTTTTGCGAACTCAGAAGCAGAGCTGGCATAGTTCAATCCCGTCAACTCTCTATCTAGGCGACGGAACTCCACGTCTACTCTATTCTCATCTGGGATAGCCACTTTAGAAAATCTATCCTCAGATCTCGATCCACAGCCAACTAAAGCGGCTGCTGCGAAAATCGATGATATCAGTCTAACGGCAAACTTCATCTTTACAAATTATTTTGCGTACAATTTAGCTTTCAACTCCTTGATTGAATCATCAGTGATATAGTCATCGTAATCCATACGCTTGTCGATGATTCCGTTTGGTGTAAGCTCGATCACACGATTACATACAGTCTGGATAAACTCGTGGTCGTGGCTCGACATAAGAATCACGCCCTTGAATGTCTTCAATGTATTGTTGAATGCCTGGATCGACTCCAAATCCAAGTGGTTAGTTGGAGAGTCCAAACAAAGAAGGTTGGCGTCCTTAAGCATCATGCGTGAGATCATACATCTCATCTTCTCACCTCCGGAAAGCACGTTACACTTCTTGTAGATCTCTTCTCCAGAGAACAACATTCTGCCTAGGAAACCACGGACATAACTCTCTGTTGTGTCTTCTGAATACTGAGACAACCAGTCAACCAAACTCAAATCTGATGTGAAGAATTTAGTGTTATCCATTGGAAGATAAGCGCTTGTGATTGTATCCTCGCCCCAGCTGTACTGACCTGCGTCGGCCTTGACATTTCCGTTGATGATCTCAAACAAAGCTGTCATTGCACGTGGATCGTGACTTACGAATACGATCTTGTCGTCCTTCTCAACCTGGAATGTAACGTCCTTGAATAGAACATCACCTTCAATGCTTGCAGCCAATCCCTTAACTTCAAGCACCTTGTTACCTGGCTCACGTTTTGGAGTGAAGATGATTCCTGGATATTTACGTGTAGACGGTTGGATCTCCTCAATATTAAGTTTCTCCAACATCTTCTTTCTTGATGTAGTCTGTTTACTCTTAGCCACGTTAGCAGAGAAACGCTGGATGAATTCCTGAAGTTCTTTCTTCTTCTCCTCAGCCTTCTTGTTCTGTTGTGCACGCTGACGTAGAGCCAACTGGCTTGACTCGTACCAGAAGCTATAGTTACCAGCGAACATTGAGATCTTACCGTAGTCGATATCTACTGTGTGTGTACATACACTATCCAAGAAGTGACGGTCGTGGGAAACGACAAGCACAGTGTTTTCGAAATTAGACAAGTATTCCTCAAGCCACATCACTGTCTCAAGGTCAAGGTCGTTGGTAGGCTCATCAAGAAGCAGATTGTCTGGTTTTCCAAACAAAGCCTGTGCCAATAGCACACGCACCTTCTCTTTACCACTCAACTCCTTCATCAACTTGTAGTGCAAATCCTCTTTGATGCCCAGACCAGAAAGCAAAGCGGCAGCGTCGCTCTCAGCATTCCATCCGTCCATCTCTGCGAACTTCTCTTCAAGCTCACAAGCACGGATACCATCCTCGTCTGTCATCTCTGGTTTTGCATAGATAGCGTCTTTCTCCTGCATAACATTCCACAATGGCTCGTGACCACGGAGTACAGTCTCGATTACTGTGCAGTCATCAAATGCGTAGTGGTCCTGACGAAGTACAGACAAACGTTCACCAGGAGCGATAGCCACACTACCCTTTGTCGGTGTCAAATCACCGCTGATTACTTTTAGAAATGTTGATTTTCCTGCACCGTTTGCTCCGATGATTCCGTAGCAGTTACCTGGTGTGAACTTTAGATTTACATCTTGGAAAAGGATACGCTTTCCAAATTGAACTACAATATCAGACGCTGTTATCATTATATAATTTTATTAATTTTCGTATTGATTTCTAAAATTTTTGCAAAGATACAAAATTTTATTGATTTTCACCATAAAAACAAACAGGGTCAACCGAAATTAAACGGATGACCCTGTTGTAATGTCAAGCTGGATAAGTCATTACTTATTCACAAACACTTTCTTCCTGCCTACAATATAAAGTCCTCTGTTCAGACCTTCAATTGCTTCACTCTCTTTGACATGCTGTTTCAACAGATATCCATTGATTGTGTAGACATTGACAAATGGATCACTTTCCTTTTCTGCAGCGACTTGGTCGACACCTATTGGATAATCCTGTAATAATACTATGTTGATGTCATTTTTCACGACAAATGTGTAATATTCACTGTTTCCCAGTGTATAATAGGTATCTTCTTCAGGTTGATAATAGAATTCATAATTTGGAACAAACACTGTGTCTCCTTTCGCATAACGTCCATTACCTTCCCATACAAAAGATGGCGCATGATTAGGTGAATAGGATGATGAAATATAAACATTGAAGGAATCTCCTTCAGCTTCCTCTACATCAATTGTATCTTTGAATTTATACAAATTTATTTCCAGCATATCTTTTTCGAAATTGTTGTTGTTTGTTTCTGGAAAATCAGAAGTTATTGTATAAATGGAATCTGAAATGTAACCATCATTAGATCGCACTTCAACAAGCAGAGTATCAGTCTTAAGAAGTTTCAATGTCGCTTTGTCGATATAAATTTCTTTTTGGCCATTATTTTTGTGTGTGACAAAAATAGTGTCGCCTTTTTGAGACCAAAAATGTCTATCTTTGATAATATTGCCATAAAAATTTATACAGTCAACCCTATCCAAACGAACATATACATTAGTAGTGTCTTGTGCAAAATGTGCAATAAGAGTGTCATTTCCATGTACATACCATTGGGTCATGTTGTTTTGATCCAAGTAACTTCTTGTGACTTTATTTACAGATATAAATTTTTCGAAATAAAGTCCAGATTGTACAGTATCAACATTGAAATTTATATTCTCTCCTTCATAATATTCTCCACTTCCGGAAACGATACCTTTTGTAGAATCCTCTGAAATAATAGTGATGTTATACAACGGCAATTCTTTGAAGTAAATATAAATAGAGTCATCTTCTACTACTTCTAAATGTCCCTTGACTGATTCCATGTGGTCAAATTCGTAACCACGTTTAGGTGTTGTCAAGAATTTCAAAAATTCTAGATTCGTTCCTACTATATATTCATCACTTCCATCAACAATACCTTTTGTTGTGTCTTCTGAAATCACTGTGATATAATGTGTTTCTATTTTTTTGAAATATGCATAAATTGTATCATTTCCGCTAACTGTATCAACGGAAAGTCCATTTACTGAATACCAATGAGAAAATACATAACCAGGATTAGGTCTGGCTTCTTTTCTGATCGGCAAACCTTCCAATACTGGCCCTGTGCCCATTTGTCTGTAAGCCTCTCCCTGAGTTGTGTCGGCTGATAAAACTACAATATCGTATAGTTTGTAGTTTGGTTCATATACCATTGGACAAGAGTCGGATGCGGCAATAAATTTTCCCACAATGGTATCGTTACGATAAGCCGAAAAGTAATCATCAAATTTAGTTGAATCAATTATGCTATACCAACAGCAAAATTTATACCCTTCTTTTGCATTATGTTCAAGAGACACTTTCTCATCTTCAAAGTAAATGTCATCACTATATACAGTTACAGTTCCCATTGTTGTGTCAGAAGATATAACTGTGATTGAGTATTGTGGAATTACTTTAAAATAAACGATAATAGTATCATTGTCAGCAATTGAATCCAATGTCAATCCCTTTTTTGATACCCAATAATCTATATCATATCCTGTCTTTGGTTTAGCTATATGATAGATATTTAAATCTGAACCTTTATATGGATGTACAACATTAGGCTCTCCCATTGCGGTGTCGGCAGGCAATACAACAATCTCGAACGTCTCTAAGTTGATTATTGGATCATCATCGGTTTTTCCGAATGACAACAGTGTTGAAAGGTAAACAAACAACATTGATAACACTAACTTTTTACTCATACGCATTAATATTATGATTAAATTTGAAATGCAAAATTAAGGATTAAAAAGGGAAAAAATGATCCGTACCACTATTTTTAGCAAAACGGATTTATGTTATTAACATTTTTTAATCATTAATCTCTAATCAATGTGAAATGGCCTATGTATGTTTTGTCTATCTCATCAATATCAATCTCATACCAATAGTCAGTAGACGGTAGGTCTCTTCCATTATATTTACCATCCCACACTTCCATATCCGATGCTGTCATATCACACAGTTTCTTGCCAAATCTGTCGTATATTTTGATTTTTGCGCTTGGATATTTGTCTAGATTGTTGATTTTCCACACATCATTCTCTCCATCTCCATTAGGTGTGAAAGATAGCGGAACTTCCAACTCATAAGTTGGAGTCTTGATTGTCGTGTCTGATTCACATCCTAGCTCATCTTTTACTTTGACTTTGTATGTGCGTCCGTATGTGGCTGGACTTAATGTTGAAGAAGACTGATAACCGTCGCCAAAATCATATTG
>CAMJFV010000068.1 GCA_946405045.1 uncultured Bacteroidales bacterium
GACTCCATTTAAGTTTGAAATTCTTTCAGACTCAACGGTAGAGGTGAAAAGAGATAGTAGTTCATATAAAAAGTTCAAGTCCATCTCCATTCCATCTAAAGTTAGAATTGGCAGTAATGTGTATACTGTCACAAGAATTGGCAATAGTGCATTCAGCACTTGTAATGAATTGACAAGCATAAAAATTCCATCTAGTGTGACTAGTATAGGCAGATTCGCTTTGGCATACACAAAAATAACAAGTGTCACAATTCCATCAAGTATCAAATATATTGATGAAGGAGCATTCTATCTAAACAAAGAATTAACAAATGTGGAATTACCTACAGGGATTGACAGCATTGGCATTGGTGCTTTTGCATGCACAAAGCTAACAACAGTAAATATTCCTGCAAGTTTAACGAAACTCGGGAATGGTGTATTTGGGAACATACAAACGCTGACAAGCATCAATGTATCACCAGAAAATCCTAATTATTCAAGTGAAAATGGAATTCTATACGACAAAAAGAAAACAAAATTATTGAGTGTGCCTGCAGGCATCAACGAAAATTTTGTGATTCCTTCAAGTGTAATCAGTATCGATGATGGAGCTGCGTTGTGTTGTAAAAAGCTAACTAAATTAGAAATTCATGCTGGAGTCTCCGATATTGGTGGACATGCATTTTGCGGATGTGAAAATCTAGAAATCATAATTGATAATTCAAAAGAGAATATAAAAATAGGCAAAGTTGCATTTAAGGAATGTAAGTCTGTAACATATACAAAATAGAGAAGATTAATCAACTCTATTTGTTTATTTCTGTATAACAATTATAAACAAAAAAGACGGGGACATACCCCGTCTCTACAAATATCGTTAATCTTTAACCATTAATCTTCCTCAATCTTTTCTCAATCTCCTCCATCACCGGCATCTCCACTCCTTTCGCCAAACCTAATCTGAGTGGACGGGAATATATCGCCTCCACCTCAAGTCGACGGCCGTGTGAATAATCCACATGCATGCTTGGATAGTATGGTTTCATATTGAGTGTCATCTCTATCATCTCGTCGGCAAACGATTCATCCACATCAGCTCCGTTAGCCTGGGCTGCTTTGATGATCTCCAGCATCGCCGGTTTGACATACATTTCTTTCTCTCTGCCAAACAACAACTCTTCTGTGTTTTTCCCGAACAACACCGACTGCCCGTTGAAACCGGTATTCCACACCAGTTTCTTCCATCTTGCTGTGTTGAGATCATCCGCACGCACGACGTCGATGCCAGCCTCCTCCATATCAGCAATCATCGCGTCGAAAGAATCACATGAATCTTCTCCGTGAAGGGCAAGCGTCAGTTTGCCATAATCATAATGAGACACCACCGCTGGAGCAGTCTTCTCCGCACAGATGAAAGCCAAGCCTCCGCACACTCTCGCTTCAGGGAACTCCTCCTGCAACTCCTGTTCATAGCCAATACCATTCTGGATCAATGCTATCAACGTACCGTCTTTCACTATCGGATCAAGCAGTTCTGGAAGAAGACGGTTCTGCAACGTCTTCAATCCTACCAAAACGACATCCGCTTTCGGCATAGAAGCTGTGGAATTATAGGCGTTGATATGTTCTATTTCAAAATCTCCGTTGACGGAATTGACACGCAACCCATTACTCCACGCAGCGTCGAAATCAGAATGAAAAAGGAAATGGACATCAAATCCAGCATTTGCCAGCATTCCTCCGTAATATCCTCCAATCGCACCGGTTCCAACTACAGCATATCTCATTTTGACATATCTTATTTTGAAAAATATTCTATTGTTCTGACAGTAATATAAAGAGGTTTGTCTCCTTCATACTCCGTGCATGTCAACCAATTCTTATGCTCATCAAAAGTATATTTCCATGTATGAGGGATAAAAGGCTCGCCCTGTCCATCAACAGCGGTTTGAGACACAGCGTTTCCCATATCATCATAAAGGAATTTGACGATCATCGTCACACTACCATCAGACTCCTTCACCGTAAGTTTTTCAAGCAAACCATCAGAATTGAATTTTTCCTCACGCCAGTTTGCCAAATCGCCCTCACGTCCATAAATCTTAGTAACAGACGGGAATCCACGCTTCGACATACTCTGCTCAATAGTCTGAAGCAACTCCCCTTTAAAATTATAGTAACGAGTATAATTCATGTTGTTTTCATCATCATACTCATAATTTACACGTCCGGAGATATTCTCATCAGAATTATACTTTTCTATTCTGTCAAGCTTATCTTTTTTATAGAAGAAGACAGATTTGTCGATTGGTTTTCCGTCAGCGTCATAATTTTTTTCACACACTTTCAGACCATGTTTGTTGTAGGCATACGTAATGCTTCCGACAGCGTCACCAGCGCTGGTAGTCAGTCGTACAGTATCAAAATATCCTGCTTTGTTGAAGACGATCTCACGGTCCCACTCTCCTTCTTCACGAAAAGCGTCTCCTCGTGTCACCTCTCCAAAACGATCCACAGCATAATACTTGAATTCACTCAATTTGTGCACATCGCCAGACATTCCCATATCCTCCACATCAGTGGTATGTTTCTCACCGCATGAAGCAAGGCCTATCAGCAAAGACGCTGCTATATAAATCAAATTCTTTTTCATGTCAATTTTATTTCTTCTCCACAAGTGCGAAATCAAGTTGTTTCTTATCCAAATCGGCACGAGCGATCTTCACAACCACCTCGTCGCCAAGCTGGAATTTCTTGCCTTTTCTACGACCTGTGATACAATAATTTTTTTCGTCGAATACGTAGTAGTCGTCATCAAGTTCACGAATAGGAATCATTCCCTCACACTTATTCTGAGCCAACTCGACATAGATTCCCCACTCTGTCACGCCTGAGATAACTCCGTCGTAGATCTGTCCGAGACGTTCCTTCATATACTCCACCTGCTTGTATTTGATAGACGCGCGCTCCGCATTTGCGGCAAGCTGCTCCATCTTTGAACTATGGTCACAAAGATCGTCAAACAACAGTTTATCTGCACTCTTCTCACCTCTTGCGTATCTGTCGAGCAGACGGTGCACCATCATATCTGGATAACGGCGGATTGGCGAAGTGAAGTGAGTGTAATAGTCAAAAGAAAGTCCATAATGGCCTACATTGTCAGTAGAATAGATAGCTTTTGCCATCGAACGGATTGTGATAGTCTCAATCAGATTCTGTTCTCTTGTACCCTGTACTTTGTCGAGTAAGTTGTTGATTGACGTAGAGACCTCCTTATTCTTTCCTGTCGTATTCAATTTATATCCGAAACGGGAGATGAACTGAGACAAGTTGTTCAATTTATCAGGATCCGGATTATCATGGACACGGTATACGAATGTCTTTGGATTCTTCTGTCCGCCGATATGTTCAGCCACAGTTCTGTTGGCAAGAAGCATGAATTCCTCGATAAGTTTGTTGGCATCCTTGCTCTCCTTGAAATAAACATCGATAGGCTTGCCAGTCTCATCTATTTCAAATCTTACCTCAGTACGCTCAAATGCGATAGCACCGTTCTTGAATCGATCTTCACGAAGTTTCTTAGCCAATCTGTCGAGAGTAAGGATTTCATCCTTCATATCTCCCTCTTTAGTCTCGATCACGCTCTGAGCATCCTCGTATGTGAAGCGACGGTCGGATTTGATGACTGTGTGCACAATCTGATATTTGATCACCTTGGCATTGTCGTCCATTTCAAACATCACCGAATAACAAAGTTTTTCCTCGTCTGGGCGAAGAGAACAAACCTTGTTACACAATCTTTCCGGAAGCATCGGGATTGTACGGTCTACAAGGTAGACGCTGGTAGCACGGCTGACAGCCTCCTGCTCGATACAGTCGTCTAGATGCACATAATGAGTGACATCAGCGATGTGGACACCAACCTCCCAGTTACCATTGTCAAGTTTACGGATAGACAATGCGTCGTCGAAATCTTTTGCGTCACGAGGGTCGATAGTGAATGTAGGGATATCACGGCAATCAAGACGTTTGGCGATCTCTTCAGATGAGATCTCGTCTGGAATAGTGTCAGCATAAGCTTCCACCTCAGCAGGATAGCTGTATGGCAAACCAAACTCGACAAGGATGGCGTGCATCTCCGCATTGTTGTCGCCAGAGCTTCCAAGCACCACCGTCACCTCACCGACTGGATTTCTGCCCTTTTCAGCCCAGTCTATGATCTTCACAATCGCCTTATCTCCATCTTTCGCACCATTCAGTTTGTCGATTGGCACAAAGATATCATTGCCAAGGATACGGTTGTCGACAAGCAAGAACGCATAGTTCTCCTTCACATTCAGTTTGCCGACGAAAGTGTCACGTTCACGTTTAAGAACCTCCATGACCTCACCTTCCTGCTCTTTACCCTGACGGCGGGCAAACAGACGGACTTTCACAGTGTCGCCGACAGCTGCCTTATTCAGGTTACGGTCGCTGATTATAATCTCATCACCACCGTCTTCAGGCACAAGGATAGCGCCACCACCACGTTTGGCTGTGATAACACCGACAATAGAACCCATTCGAGGATTCAAACGGTATTTGCCGACAGGAGATTCAATAAGATATCCCGTCGCAGCAAACTCTTGAAGGACATCTATGATTTGCTGGCGTGCGGTCATGCCAGAATAACCGAGAGTGGCAGCCACATCCTTGTAGGATACAGGATCACCCTGGTATTCAGAAAAATATTTTGATATATCATTTATTATCTCCTTCTTGCGAACAGAGACTGCTGATTCATGCTTTCTATTTTTATTTTTCGGACGCATAGCTTTTTTGCCGATGCTAAACGCCTTATTTGATTTTTTTCCTCTTTTCATAACTCATCATTTTATATCTCAAAGATAAGAAATAAATCCAAAAAGAAAGCAAATCATGGATTAATCTTGACATAAAAAAGAGGAGCGAACAATTTGTCCGCCCCTCGTGTGTTATAATTTGTAAAGAAGTTCCTAAGAACGTCTGTACATAAATTACTTCTTAATGATCTGACCTGTGATTACACCAGCCTCAGTGTTTGCCTTAACAACGTAGATACCGTTAACCAAGTTAGCAACGTTAACTACGTTAGACTCTGAAGAAGCAACCAAAGAACCAGCTAGAGAGTAAACAGCCACGCTCTTAACACCCTCGTTAGTTACAGTGATAACATCAGTTGCAGGATTAGGATAGATAGAAACCTCACCCTTAGCAACAATGTCCTCTACATCTGAATGAGGAGCAACAGGGATCATATAGCCAGCGAAATCCTCACCTAGACCCATATCTTTTGTAGTTGTAGGCCAAGCAACCTTATCTCCAGTCAAAGTCAAATCTGTAAACATGTAAGAGATCACATCATTTGAAATGAAACGCAATGTGATGTGAGTGTATTCGCTAGCATTCTCCTTTGGAAGCTCAACGTCACCGTAAACCATAGACATCATAGTAGGGATAGAATCTACATAATCTGTACTATCCTTAGTATATGTTGGTCTGAACTGCTCCCACTCTGTGTATTTAGAGATAGTCTTTCCATCTCCAGCCTCAAAACGATACTCAACAGGGAAACGATCCTTATCATTTGAAGTTGCTTTGTAGTCTGCGTAAGGAACCAAGCCACCAGACTCACCAGCATTGTGGCCTAGACGCATAGCGATAGAAATCTTATTTGCTACAGCATTAGTGAATGGGATACGAATAGCAGCATCAGCAACAACTCCATTCTTATCCTCTCTCTTGTTTGCAGCTACAGTAGAAAGAACATATGGAAGGAATCCATACTCAGTATCATAGAAACCAGCAGCACGCTGCTCTCCCTTCTCACAATACATACGGTCTGATGCCATCCAGCTGTTGTAAGCATCATCAGATTCAGCAAGGAACAACTGAGAACCAATCATCTCTGTTGGTGCTGAAGCCAATCTCTTCTTATATACAATCTGCTTAGCAATCTCAGAATTTCCCTTATATGTACCATAAACATAGTTTGATACAGAACCTACGTAGATTGTTCCCTCTCCAGCCAAAGGAGCGAACTTATCTGCGAAGAAAGGTTTTGTTCCATCAGAAACGAACTTCAAATTCTTAATGAAACAAGATGTCTTTACACCACCCTCTGGGAAGATTGACATAAAGATAGCCTTAACCTGATTTGCATCACCTCTTTCAGCAACACCCTTTGGAAGCAATAGAGAAGAGTAAACATACTTTCTAACAGTTCTCAACTTACCTACACCAAAATTATTCAATACTGTATCTCCCTCTACCAAATCGTAGAAATCACGCCATGTACAATCGATAGACACGTGTGAAATACGGTATTCCAACTGTGATCTATTAGTCTTCCAAGTAGAATCACCAACAGCCATTGTATCTGCCATCAAGTCAAATGACAAACCTTCACGCTTGATATTCTCTCCAGAGAAAGCAACATCCTTGTTGAAATAGTACTCAACCTCAAGATTCCATGCCTTATTCAAATCAACTGCATTTGGCAAATATATCAAACCTGAAGTATATCTCTCAGCAGGGTTAACAATTTCTACCATATCATCACCAGCATCATTCTTAGACTCCTTGATGATTGTTGATTTCTCCTCTGCAGCTGAAGATGGAACAAACTCACAGTTCACCATCTTACCATCCTTAATAACGTAGATTTCTACCTCTTTTGCATTTGAAGCAAGCGCAAGAGAAAGAACGCTACCAGCTAGTAAAAATTTCTTTATCATACTCTTTTCTTTTTAATTAATATTCCTAACTATAAAACCTTATTCCGCATTCTGACATACGGAACGGCACAAAAATAGTCTTAAAAAGCAAACCTACAATTTTTCAGCATAAGAAAAATGTTAAAAAAACTGTTTTTTAACTTTTTTAAGACCGTTTTTGTATTGTATAACATATTTTTTACAGACTCCACTCAAATCCGTCCTTGGTGTCCTTGACCTTAAAGCCAAGTCTAGCCAACTCATCACGGATTTTGTCACTTGTTGCCCAATCTTTATTTGTCTTCGCCTGTTTTCTGATTTCCAAAAGCAAATCAACGGCTCCTTTGTAAGCATCGTTTGCAGCTCCTGTATTTTCCTCCACTCTCATTCCAAGAATGTCTATCAAATACAAGTCGAACACCTCTTTCAACTCCTTCAAATCAGCCTCAGAAATTGTAGCCTTGCCGTCTGCAACGGTATTGATAATACGTGTAGCGTCGTACAAATGGGAAATAACAATAGGAGTATTCAAATCGTCGAGCATAGCTTCCTCACAAAGCTGACGGTAATTCTTCATCTCCATTGAAGTCTCTTTCGACGGCGTAAGTTTCTGCAAACGTGCATAGCTCTCACACAATCTTGCGAATCCCTTCTCCGCAGCGATCAATGCCTCGTTGCTGAAATCAACAGTACTACGATAATGAGCCTGAAGAATGAAGAAACGGATTGTCATCGGTGCGTATGCCTGAGTCAACAGTTTATGACTTCCAGTGAAGAACTCATCCAATGTGATGAAGTTGCCAAGAGACTTACCCATCTTCTGTCCGTTGATGGTGATCATATTGTTATGCATCCAATAATGAACTGTCTCCTTACCAAGGGCAGCTGTACTTTGTGCGATTTCACACTCATGGTGAGGGAAAATCAAGTCCATTCCACCTCCGTGGATATCAAATTCTTCTCCTAGATACTTAGTGCCCATTGCAGAACACTCCATATGCCAGCCAGGGAAACCATCGCTCCATGGAGATGGCCAACGCATGATATGCTCTGGCTGAGCCTTCTTCCACAATGCGAAATCAAGTGCACAATGTTTCTCGCTCTGACCGTCTAGTTCACGTGTTGTCTCCAACAAATCCTCGATATTTCTACCAGACAATTTGCCATAGCGATGGTCATTGTTGTATTTCTTCACATCGAAATATATAGATCCTTCACTCTCATAAGCATAACCTGCATCAAGGATCTTCTTCACAAAATCGATCTGCTCTATAATATGGCCAGACGCGTGAGGCTCGATGCTTGGTGGCAACACGCCAAGTCTCTCCATTGCAGAATGGTAACGGTTAAGGTAATACTGGACGACCTCCATTGGTTCCTTCTGCTCAAGACGTGCTTTTTTTGCGATTTTGTCCTCGCCCTCATCAGCATCATGCTCCAAATGTCCCACATCAGTGATGTTGCGGACATAGCGAACCTTATAACCAAGATGAGTCAAAAATCTGTATAGGATATCAAAAGTGATAGCCGGACGTGCATGACCTAGATGACCGTCACCATAGACAGTTGGTCCGCAAACATACATTCCCACGTATGGCTCATTCAAAGGTTTGAATATCTGCTTAGTACGTGTTAAAGTGTTGTATATCGTTAATTTATGTTCCATATATTATAGTGTAATTGGCACTTCTCTCTTAATACTCATATCCAAAGAAATCAATGTTTCTGTCGACATAACGCCCTTGATACTCTGGATTTTACCGTTAAGAAGATCCATCAGATCCTCATTATCCTTCGCATAAAGTTTTACCATCATTGTGTATGGTCCAGTTGTAAAGTGACACTCTACAACTTCAGGGATTTTTTCCAATTCAGGCACAACGGTAGCATACATAGATCCCTTCTCAAGCTTGATACCGATGTAGGTACAAGTCTGATAACCCAAAGTTTTTGGGTTTACGTGATAGCCCGAGCCAACGATCACTCCTGTGTCAATAAGACGCTGCACACGTTGGTGGATAGCAGCTCTCGAAACCTCACAATCCTCAGCAATATCCTTAAATGGGATTCTGGCATTCTTAGTGATTATGTTAAGAATTTGTCTGTCTAAGTCGTCGATTT
>CAMJFV010000069.1 GCA_946405045.1 uncultured Bacteroidales bacterium
CAAAGGACTTTATATTATATGAACACAAAAGATTATCTACCACTGATTGAATCGACACTTGTCTCGATTTTCGAGGGCAAGGAGCCATACAATCTGTATGAGCCGATTCGATACGTGCTTTCAATCGGAGGCAAACGTCTTCGCCCAACATTCGCGTTGATGGCGTGCGATCTCTTTGGAGGCAAAGTGAATGATGCTGTTTATCCGGCATGTGCACTTGAAGTGTATCACAACTTCACCCTTCTTCACGATGATATCATGGACAATGCTGATATGCGTCGTGGCAAACCTACCGTACACAAAAAATGGAATGAGAACACTGCCATCCTTTCCGGAGACGTGATGCTTTCCCAAGCTTACGAGGTGATGTGCAGAGCGGAGCACTCTCTGCTTCCTTCTCTTCTTTCTGTCTTCAACCAGACAACAATAGAAGTGTGTGAAGGTCAGCAATATGATATGGACTTTGAATCTCGCAACGACGTCACAGCAGACGAATATATAGCAATGATTCGCTTGAAGACTGCCGTGCTTCTTGCTGCGAGCCTGAAAATCGGAGCTATATGCGCAAAAGCATCGTCTAAAGACGCCGACCTTATATATGAGTTCGGAATAAACGTCGGTCTGGCATTCCAACTAAAGGATGACTGGCTGGATGTGTATGGCGACGTGAAGAAATTCGGAAAGAAAATCGGTGGCGACATCTGTTGCAACAAAAAGACTTACCTGCTAATCACCGCCCTTGAGAAATCATCAGGCGACACTAAGAAATCGTTGACGGAATGGATCTCAAAAGAGTCATTCGACAGAGACGAAAAGGTGAAGGCTGTGACAGCAATCTACAATTCTCTCAACATAGGCAAAATAGCTGAAGAAAAGATGAACAGCTATTATCAGAAAGCTTTGGAATCACTAAACCAACTTTCATTGAGTGCCGACAAAAAAGAGGTACTGAAATCAATTGCAGAATCACTACTTTACAGGGAGGACTAACAGATGCCATACAGAAGATTACCAAATACAAATCAAGCCCGTCTTCGCACATTGAAGTCGGCAGTGGAGCAAGGCCAGAAAATAGGCGATATCCGCAACCTTGCTTTTTCATTGAAAACTCTTGAAGAGGCAAGATCTCTACTCATCCGTTATGAACGCGCATTGGATGAATACAAGCAGTGCTCCGATCTACAGGTGAAGAGCAACAAAGGCTATCAGGAAACTCTGAAGATGGCACGTCTTTATGTGTCACACTTCATCCAAGTAGTCAACATGTGTGTGTTGAGAAAAGAGATCAAAGCTGAGTTCAAACTATTATACGGTTTGCAACCAGAGAACACTGTGGTGCCAGACCTCTCAACAGACGAGAAACTTCTTGAGTGGGGTCAGAAGGTGATCAATGGAGAGCGTGACCGCCAGATGAAAGGTGGAGCTCCAATCTACAACCCGTCTATCCAGAAAGTGAAAGTGTTCTACGAAAACTTCGCCGAACTTGAGAACAAGCAAAAGGTTCTCCAGGCAAACACAGTGAGAAAGATGGAAGAGGTGAATACACTCAACAAAGAAGTTGACGCCATCATCCTTCAGATCTGGGACGAGGTGGAGAGCACTTACGCAAATAAAGAAGAAGAAGAAAAACTTGATAAATGTAAGGAATACGGTATTATCTATTATTATCGTCGTGCTGAGAAAAGAAAAATGAGCATGGCAGATACCAACTCATTGGAAAATAGCGTATCTTTGCAGGAAATTTAAAGAATTTTGCAAGTGGCAGAAAAATTTGAAATGGTGGCTAAGACCTTCCAAGGGTTGGAGGGCGTATTGGCAAAAGAACTAATTGATCTTGGAGCCGAGAATGTACAGGAAGTACGCAGAGGTGTAAGCTTCTACGGTGACAAGAAAATGTTGTATATGGCAAACTTCTTTTGTCGTACAGCATTGAGAGTGCTCAAACCTATCTACACTTTCGAGGCCGAAAGTGCGGACGAGGTATACGAAAAAGTGAAGGCCTTTGATTGGGATGAGTATCTTGACGACAGAAAGACTTTTGCGATCGACGCCACTGTCTTTTCAGATGTATTCCGTCACTCACAGTTTTTGCAGTATAGAGTGAAAGACGCTATTGCCGACAGATTCATGGAGAAGATAGGCAAACGTCCAAGTGTGCGTCTTACAAATCCCGACTTATATATCAATATCCACGTTGCCGACAGACAATGTACGATCTCATTGGATTCTTCCGGTGAGTCGCTACACAAGCGTGGCTACAGAGTGGCACAGACAGCAGCTCCTATCAACGAGGTGTTGGCTGCAGGTATGCTGTTGATGGCAGAGTGGAACGGACAGAGCGACTTCATCGACCCAATGTGTGGTTCGGGAACAATCCTTGTTGAGGCGGCCATGATCGCCAAAGGAATCGCTCCAGGTCTTTACCGCAAAAACTTTGCTTTCCAGACATGGAAAGACTATGACCCTGAAATGTTCGACGAGATATTCCAGGACGACAGCCGTGAAAAAGAGTTCGACTACACAATCTACGGTTCAGATATCTTGCGCAGCAGCATCGAGATCGCTGAGAAGAACGTGACTAACGCCGGTTTGGCAAGTTACGTGAAGCTTACTTGCATTCCATTCCAGGAGCTTAAGATTCCTGAGACAGATGCGATGATCATGTTCAACCCACCATACGGAGAACGTATCGGTGCCGGTGACGACCTTCCTACTCTTTACGCTGAGATCGGCAAGAAACTTAAGGAGGATTGTGTAGGAAAGAACGCTTGGATCATAACAGTGCCTAACGAGGTCACATCACAGATCCGTCTTTCTCCATCTTTCAAAGTGGAGCTCAAGAATGGCAACATCGATTGCGAATTCCGCAAATATGAGATGTTCTCTGGTCGTAGAGAAGACTACGTGCGTGATGGCAAGGAGCGTCGTTCACGTGAAAGAGAGGAAAAGAGAGAGGAGAGAAGAGACGACCGCCGCGAGGAAAACGAATTTTTCAATCCAATGCGCAGAAAATACGTGGACGAGGATGGAAAGGATTTGAAGGAAACTGACCGCCACGCATATTTGCGTCGTCGCCACGAGGAGCAGGCAGAACGTGAAGAGAGAGCAAAACGTTGGGCCGAGAAGAAAGAGTTCGACAGAAAACTGGATGAGCGCAAGAAACGTTTCGAAAGGAATAATGACGAAGACGGTGATGACAGAAGAGGAGGATTCCGCAGAGACCGAGACGACAATTTCGAAGGCAAACGTGATTTCCGCAGAGGTGGACGCGACGACAGAAGAGGCGGTTTCCGCAGAGATAGAGACGACGACAACTTCGAAGGTAAACGTGATTTCCGCAGAGGTGGACGTGACGACAGAAGAGGTGAAAGACGCGATTTCCGTAAAGGCAACCGTGACGAAGACAGAGGTCCACGTATGCACAAGTCTAAAGAAGAGCGTTTCAAAGGAACAAAAGGAAATTTCCGCAACGACCGTCGCCAGAATGACGATCTAGACGATTAAAGTTTGACAAAAAAATATGCAGGAGGGTGTATCAAAATGATATGCCCTCCTCAAATTTTATTATTCCACATACAGCATTTACCACAACGCCACGCGTCCCATTTCTCCAAGGTCGAGTGTGCCAGAGTTGGCTCCCATAGCTTTGAACACCTTCACAATGGTGGTCCAGGTAATGCTCTTTCCACTTTCTATCTTAGAAATCCGAGCCTCCTTCACTCCGACCAACTCTCCCAACTGCTTCTGTGTGAGATTCTGTTGCAAACGAGTCTTCTTAATGGCTTCCCCGATTAGAAAGTCTTCAATGTCTTTGTCGTATTTATCTCTTCTTGGAGTTCCTTTGACACCAATAAGTCTATCTAGCATTTCTTCATGTGTGATCAATTCCATAATTTCACTTTTTAGATTTATAATACTCTTGTCTTAAAGATTCTGCTTTCTTTATCTCTTGTCGTGGTGTTTTTTTAGATTTCTTTATAAACCCATGCGTTGCAACCACTACTTTCTTTTGTTCTTTATCCCAAAAGGCAAGAAGTCGAATACATAAATTATTGTAATTTGTTCTAAACTCCCAAATCTCACCTTCTAGTTTTTTGAATAATTCATCGTCTATTTTATATCGACTTTTATCGATATTATACACAACTTTATCCTGAACTCTTTCAGGAAGGAGTTTTAGAAACGCATATACCTCCTTTGTGTATACTACGTCAAATTTTGGTTCGTCATTCATTTTTATACTGTTATCAATCAATATCGGTTCAAAGATAAACAAACTTTCCCATTTTGGAAAGTTCAGGCAGATTTTTTTAAATATGATGAGACGTTTTTTATACACAAGGTTTTCAAACTTAGACGGAAAGTTTCCATCCGACAATTTTCTTTTTTTAATAAAAGGATGTAATTTTGAAAACAGTAAATAACAAGTGTGATTATGAATCGAGATGTCTAAAAACCAAAATATGACTGACAACACTTGTTTATGCTCTTGGAAATTCACCTTAAAAATTAATAAATTAGAAGATAAACAACTATGGCAATTATAAAATCAGTAAGAGGCTACACACCGAAAATTGGAGAGAATGTGTTCTTGGCAGACAACGCTGCTGTGATAGGCAACGTGGAGATCGGCGACAACAGTAGCATCTGGTTTGGAGCTGTGCTTCGTGGTGATGTCAACTCGATCAAGATCGGCAAGAATGTCAATATACAAGACGGTGCTGTGCTTCACACTCTATACGACAAATCACCAAAACCATCCACAATTGAACTCGGCGACAATGTGTCGGTGGGACATAACGCCACTATCCACGGAGCCAAAATTGAAAACAATGTGTTGATAGGAATGGGATCCATCGTCTTAGACAATGTTGTGGTGGGTGAAGGATCCATCATCGCTGCAGGAGCCGTAGTGACAAGCGGTACGATTGTTGAGCCGGGAAGCCTGATGGCTGGTGTGCCAGCAAAGAAAATCAAGGAGGTATCCCCAGAACAATCAAAGGATATGATCCAAAGAATCTCCGACAACTATCACTTGTACGCAAGCTGGTACGGAGAATAAATTAAAAATGCTAAATGCTAAATGCTAAATAAATCCAAAGTCAGTTTTGATTTTGGATTTTCTTTTCCCTACTTTTGCACCAAATTTCAGAACAATGCAGAGAGACAAACTTTTAACCAAGTATTATAATAAGCATAAGGAAGATTTACGTCTGACTCGCCGACATGGAATGGTGGAATTCCGTGTGACTATGCACTATATCAAACAATTTCTGCCCGACAATTGCAACGGTCTGAAACTTCTTGATTTAGGTGCTGCGACGGGAAGATATTCCTTCGCTCTTGCTGAACTTGGCTGCGACGTGACTGCTGTGGAGCTGGTGAAACATAACCTCGATATCTTGAAATCAAAAGGCGACGCAGTGAAAGCATTCCAAGGTAACGCTAAAGATTTGTCGTTCCTGCCTGACAATAGTTTTGACATCACTCTCAACTTCGGACCTCTATACCATCTTATCGGCGACGAAGAAAAACTCATCGCAATGAATGAGGCTAAACGTGTGACTAAAGATGGTGGACTTATCTTCAACGCATACGTGATGAACGACTACTGCATCCTGACTTACTGCTTTGAAGAAGACAGAATCTGCAATCTGATGGAGAAAGGATTCATCGACGATTCTTTCCACGTTCGCTCGGATAACGAAGAACTCTACGACTATATGCGTGTGGATGATATCGACAGACTTAACAAACTAACAGGTCTTGAGAGAGTGAAGATTTTTTCACCTGATGGTCCATCAGACTATATGCGCCCCGTCATCAACAAGATGAGCGAGGAGTCTTTTGAAAAATTCGTCGACTTCCAAATGAAGAATGCTGAACGTCCCGATCTTATCGGAGCTGGCAGCCACACCGTCGACATAGTACGTGTACATAAATAATACTGATTATGAATCGTTTCGCTTACATAGTATTTTCAGTCGTTTTCTTTATGAGCATCTCTTCATGCCGTGAAGAAGAGGAGAATCCCATACCAAATCGTACCGTAAACATCAACACTCCATACGCTGATTATATGCAGCTGCGAAACGCTGGCTCCCATATCGAATATAAATATGGCAACTTCTATGCCGCCGGCACACTGCTTGGATTCGGCGGTGTACTTATTTTCCGAGACTACGACAACAAATTGCATGCTGCCGACCTGGCATGTCCTGTGGAAGCTGATGAAAATGTGACTGTGGAAGTGAATATGCCATACGCAATCTGCCCTCAATGCAACACCAAATATGATCTGACATTCGGATTCTGTTCCCCTGTAAGCGGACCAGGAAATTTCACATTAAAAATTTATCAAAGTGTTTTTGAGGCAGGAGACTACATTCAAGTGAAAAACTAACCCTCCTTTATCACCTCCAACATTTCAGACGGAGAATCAATCATCCGCGTCGCTCCAAACTGGCTTAAAAATTCCGCGGTCTTGAATCCCCACGTCACAGACAAACAATCTATTCCGGCATTACGCGCAGTCAGAATGTCGACGTCAGAATCCCCGACATACAGACATTGTTCAGGCTCCGACCCCAACTGAGCAATCGCTTCAAATACCATTGCAGGTGATGGCTTACGTGGAATGCCACTCTTTTCATTTTCCCCAAGAGCAACGTCAATATACTCCACGAAATGTTCTGAATTAAGTTTCTTTACCTCTATATCTGGTTTATTGGAAACAATAGCCATCCTGCATCCCATGCTTTTGAGTGAAGACAATAAGGAAAGAATGCCATCGTATGGTTTGGAATGATCTTTGCAATGAGTTGTGTAATGCTGAAGAAAACAAGTGATCACTCTTTCTATCATATCCTCCGACGTGTTTTCCGGCACAGCCATCTCGATTAGTTTTCGCACTCCATTACCCAGAAACTGACGAACTTCA
Source organism: uncultured Bacteroidales bacterium (assembly GCA_946405045.1). Classification (GTDB taxonomy): domain Bacteria; phylum Bacteroidota; class Bacteroidia; order Bacteroidales; family Paludibacteraceae; genus UBA1723. Next base: position 6,941 of record CAMJFV010000069.1, read on the forward strand.
TCGATAGTACGCGTAGGCAAACCCATTTGCGAAAGGGCATGATTAGTACTGATTGTCAGATCGTCTAACGTGTTCATCAACGTACCGTCGAGATCAAAAATTATAGTCGTATATTTCAGCATAGTCATTATCAAAAGTCAAAAAGATTCTTCGGCATAAAACATCTTTCAAGAAATCCGTCGACAAAATGCTTCGCGTCTCCTGCATCAATCACTCCTGCATCTCCACGCTTTTTCTCCACCATACGGTTGAGAGCAAACATCGGATCATCAGCATCTGTCGCAACATCATAAATGGCAACGCAGTCGATATTGTTTTCCATCGCATAATTCACCGCAAAACGTGATCCTCCATCTTCCCTGCTCGCCACCAATACCACACCATCCGACAACATAGCCTGCAGATGGTCGCGGCGGACATAACGTGGAGTAAGCTCCGTCTTTCCTGCCACGGTATAGTATTCGCTCAACAGCAATCCCCCACTCCGCACAATCTCCTCAGCCAAAGCAATTTTTGAATCTGGAATAACTCTCCACACTGGCGACGGGAGAATGGCAATAGTCTTCCCTCCCTTCTCCACACATCTGCTATGCGCTATCGAGTCGCAACCGTTTGCCAGACCTGACACTATCGTCATCTGTCTCTCCACAAGCGCATCCACAACCCTCTCCTCACGCATCTTAATTTCATGCGAGGTATTACGGGTGCCGATCACAGCAATTCTCTTGGTGTTTAACAATGAAATATCTCCGCGGTAGAAAAAACAAAGCGGATAATCCCCAACAGAAACCCGAGCACGGATCTTGGGGAAAGATGAATCATGGAAGGAAATTATTCCGTCGAACCCTGATTTATTGGATTCCAAAATCTGCTCGATCTCATCACGTCGATCCAACAGTTCATCTGGCAGGACACTGTCTTTTTTACAATTGGCATACACCCACGCCCTCCCCTTGCCTTTCGACGAAAGATGAGCAAGGATATTCAACGCGTCGACCGAAATCTTGCTCATTATTCCATCATATACTCCTTACGACTTGCGTCGAGACGAAGGAAGATGAACAACAATATCGTGAAACTCCACAAAGATGAACCTCCGTAACTGAAGAATGGCAACGGAATACCGATCACAGGAGTCAATCCAATCACCATTCCAATATTGATGGCGACGTGGAAGAATATGATCGACGCTACACAATATCCGTAAATCCTACTGAACACCGATCGCTGTCTCTCCGCCAACGAAATCAATCTCAGCATCAAAGCAAGGAACCCGACAACCACTGCCGTTGTGCCTATAAATCCATGCTCCTCTCCGACGGTGCAGAAAATAAAGTCGGTATCCTGCTCCGGCACGTACTTCAACTTCGTCTGTGTTCCCTGCAAAAAACCTTTTCCTGTCAGACGTCCGCTACCGATGGCAATCATAGACTGGTTGACATTATATCCCGACTTCTTCAAGTCGTTCTCCATTCCCAATGTCACCTTGATACGTGTCTGCTGATGTGGCTGAAGAATCTTGTTGAAAGCATAGTCTGAAATATGTCCAAATCCGATGGATCCGACCACAAAAAGAGAAATCAAAAGATATCCCCACTTTCGCTGACGTATAGCCTGACTCAACAGATAAAGAATCAATACCCCAACTACAATATACGCCAGATACGAAAACTTTATCTTTATATCAAGATATGTATAGACAACCATGCCGACGAAAAACAAAGACACTCCCAAAATAGAAATAGTCTTTACAAGAGATTTATCCTTATAATAGAAATAGGCCATAGACAAGGCAATCACTATCGCCATTATCATGATCGCGAACATTCCCAAACTCTCCCCAGGGATCGAATCCACAATCGGAGTGGCTCCAAAACGGATC
>CAMJFV010000070.1 GCA_946405045.1 uncultured Bacteroidales bacterium
GTTATGATGTAGAACAACTCAGAGTTGCTATGGCCAATAAACTTCTGTGAGCTTGACTCCTGGAAATTAAATACCTTCTTTGCATTGTCTCTGTTGTCTGCCACACAGAAATCTCTCTGCTCAAGCACACCGTCCATCTGACCGATATTGTAAGAGAAGAACAATGTTGGAGAAAGTCGTTTAGTCACCTCATCTAGCTGATCTGTAGTAAGTTCATTGATCAAATCTGGCAATTTCTTGTCGTACCATCCATTCACAGCTGAATTTCTGCGGCACATCAATCCAAATGCCTTGTATGCGAAGTTCATAATATCGTCGATAGTCTTCTCCGCGCTACGTTCTGTGTTGATGAAGAACTTAGATTTTAGAGTTGCCTCTCCATTCTCGTCCAAAGACTCCACAATATAATTAGCGCTCTTCAAATCAGCCTCGATCTGGTTCTTCATTGTATGGAAGAAATCTGTCAAAGCCTCTGTTGTAGGCACACGTACATTGCCAGAAACAGCCTCTTTGTCTGGAGTTATCAGTTTTTCGTAATACTCAGCAAACAAGTTGTCTCTCTTCCAACCGTCGCCATTAGCGAACTCGCATATATTAGGCAAGTAGACGGAAGTGATATCCTCTTTCTTTGATCTGAACGTCTCCGCAAGATTCTTGAAGCTCTGTTTTGGTCCTTTCTCGCTCAACAATGCGGTCTTTGCAGCCTCAGACAATGCTCTCAAATGACGTGCCACGACATCCAAGAAGCCATTTTCGCCATAGCAGAACGACTTTATAAGTTCAAATATCTTGTTTTCAATCAGAATCTCACGTTTAAGTTCCAAGCCTCTCTTGTAGACGCTGTAAACATTGGCGATATCATCAGCATTATTGTTGATATGAACCATCTCAAGGAACGTTCTCTCCTCAGCCTTCTCTCTTGCTGAATCAAGATCACTCTTCTCTTTGCTGCTTGAAGATTTCTCATATTTAGTGTTCTGACGGTTCAATTCGCTCTTTGTCTGCAAATGCGACGCGAAATCAGCGATGATTGAGTCTTGAATCATATCTTTGTCCTTGTCGTAGTGGTTGAACAAAGATGTGCACTCTTCATCCAGTCTCTCTACAGCAGCGATAGTGTTTTGAAGACCGATAGCTGTGACCATTTCCTCAACACACGACCAAATCTTCTGCTCTAGTGCCTCCTGTGTGGATTTCTGCAATGCGTCATTATCCTGGTCGTCAATCACATCCGCAAGACTCTGCGTCGTCTTCTTGACCGCTGAATTCATCTTGCCTGCATCAAACTTGTCAACTCGTTTATCGCCCTCGATCACTCCGGCACGAGATTCAGAGAAATTAGTCTTGATTGCCTGTGTCATCTGACTGCGGATTTCGCTGAAATAGTTGTTATCTCCGTCAGGATTAAGCACATATGCATTGATAGTGTCTTTGATAAGATCCTCGACAACCTTATTCAAATCGACTTTATTCGCCTTGTCGTTGACCGACTTTCCAAGAATACAATGTTCAAGCAAATCAGCCTGAATACGGCATTTCATATAATCGTCGAAATCAGCACTTGGCTTCTTCAACGCTACATATCCCATCGGAAGTAGGAAATTCTTCTCTGTGCCAGGAGTCACTTCTCCATCACGTGTGTTATCCATGAACGACTCGAAACCTCTTGCTCCAGGACCATCGTGAAGATAACAAAGAAGTTCAGCTGTATTTGAATACATACTGTCTAGATTACCGAGATTGTTTCCAGCTTCTGTCTGGAAATCAACTGGAATCAACGCTTCAAAAGGTCTGTATGGTAGCGATGTATTGATACGTGAATAACGGTCGTTCAGAGCCAAACGGTGGAACAAGGTGGCTGTCTCCGGTTTCTTTGACCATGCCATCTCAGCCTCCAACTCAGACATCACAGCAAAAGCATTGCGTGGATACTTCTCGTTGCGTCCATTGTGGTCGATATACCACTGTGGCATATACATTGTAAGGATAACCTTTGGATCGGCCTCGTCGATAGTCGCCTTGTGCATCATGTTCACAAAATACAACACATCATTGATGATACCTGAACCAGTACCGCCCAAACTTGAACAAACGACCCAGTAGCATACTGTGTTGTTGTCGGCAGCGTTATCCTCTATCTTATTCAAATCCTGAATATTCTTCACCAGTTTCTCACAGAACTGATCGGCAAGACGGGCAAACGCAGTACGTGATTTCAAACGGAATGCTCCAGCACCGAATTTTAAGGCACGGTTATCCATATGCATAGCCACGTCGTCATCACAAGCTTCAATTATTCGCTTGTTGATCTGAATCTCTTGAGCCGCTTTCGCTTTCTGATATATGACGTATGGATTCTGTGTTCCAAGGTTTATAAGCTCGTTCGTGGAAAGCATTTTCACACGTCCGTTCTCATATTTGGTACGGTATTTCTCATTAAGGTTGTCAATGTCTCCGGCATCAGTGTCAATGAACATGAAACGGTAGTTGTCATTCATCACGTCAACCTTGCTACGGTTGCCACTGACATTCTGAAGGCTTTCATACACCTTCATCTTGATAAGAGCCACAGTCTTCGATCCTGCACCTCCACAGCCGATAAAAATATGTTTTCTTGCCATATATTATGTGTATTTTTTCTATTTTAAATCAATTTAGCATTTAGAATTTAGCATTTCTAATTTCATCACACGTTTCCATCAATATCAAGATTGATGTCTTTGCCTCCACGTGGATCTCTGATCTGCAATGGTATCGTAGTGGAATATTTTATAGTGGATGAACCGCCAGACGTATAATCATCACCACCATTCAGACTATATTCCTGTGAATTGGTGACAGTCACCTCATATTTTGGCTCAACACTCCAATGCAGAATCGGAATGAACAGTTTCGAAATATATTTTTTCTGTTTGAAGACGACGTTGCACTCAGCCTTTTCGACGTCAATTGTAAGATTGCTCACATGTCCGTTGATCTCTTCTGTACAGATTTTTTTCGTTCCTTGAGTAAGCGTGTATTCGCCACGAAGCTTATATTTATCACTACAATTACGCTTTATGCAGAGGATCACGCTCAAAATGTAGATAATAATAAGTATCCACATGATGCAGTACCATTTGAATGCCATCGGATGACAGAACACATTTTCCTGTGGCAACTCGATGCTTGCCTCAATGGTCTGGTTATCCTTACCCATCAGTTTGATCAACTCTGCCTCATATGGCACTTTGAAAGAGATGTGTGCCTTCAACCTACCATTAGGCTTCTCAAAATGCGGATTAAAAAAAGCTTCGTCATCACCTCTGATCTGAGCTATATTCACGAATGACTCTTCACTTCCGTCGCTACTCATCATATGAGGCAATTTCAATTCTGGATGATCTTCACACTCATCTTCATCAGCCATCACAAGATGCATTCTGCGGTCGGTGATGGAAAGAGAGTCAAGTGTAATCGCGTCAAACACATCGTTTGGCACCCACGACATAGTCATCGACATATGTCCGTCAATATCCACGTCGACGGAATTGATTGTGGCTCCAGCCTCCTGAGTCATTTTACCAATCAAAAACTGTTTGAATTTCTCAAGAGCAATATCATTCTTCATCTGGTCAAACCAACTCTGCAAAGCCTGTTCGTTTGATACAGGGATTGTCTGAGGCTTAAACATTGAGAATGCGTTCATTATATCGTCAGTACTCGTCTCTCCACTACCCATCTTCGGCAATTCCAAAGCCACAAGTTTGATATTCTTTCCAGCCAACTCCTTCTCTATTCTCGAACGGTAATCGTCAAGATGAAGTTTTTTTGAATGTCCAGCGACAGGATCATTAAGGAAATCAGTGATAAGGAACACAAACTTAAGGTTATTTCTGCCTGTGCGTGTCAAATCCTTTTCAAGGTATTCAAGCATATTAAGCAAATCCGTATAAGCTGTAAATTTCTTTCGTTCTTCCGCTGACGCAGGTTTATCATACACACGGTCGGCATAATTGACAAGACTCTGTCTCATTGCTGAGTTTACGATACCAAAACCGTTTGGCTCATTCTTTGCCTCACCTCCAAACTTGATGACAGATACATAATCACCGTCTTGAACAGAACGGAAAAAACTTTTCAAAGCTGGAACAACTATTTTTTCATATTTATTCATGGTTCCAGACACATCAATAGCGAAGACGTAATCTGCGTGTTCATTTTTAAGTTCTTCGCCGAATTTTTTCATAAGTTCAGGAAAATCATTTGCCAACGCATCGAAAGCACGGTTGTCTTGTGCATAAGACGTTGCAAATCCAAGCATCATCAACAAAAAAAAGATGTATATCTTAATCAATTTCATATAAACTTTGGTCTAAATCTAAAATCCTTTTTGTAATCACCTGTCTATTACAAAACAGAGCATAATACTCTATAAAAATACTATAAAATAAAATACACCTCACACTGTAAATTATATTTTTTTACACAATTAACTATTTTTAATTTTTACAGATGTTGTGTGGCAGAAAAAAATTGTCTGCACAATCATAAATCAAACATCAACAAACACAATATTCATAATTAATCGCTTTCAGTTTTTTACTTGAATATCCACAACAATATACTCTTATTGCTGGAAGCTTTGATCTTCTTATCAAGATAAATCATCATATCATCGCATATTACCGGACATCCCAAACTAGCGGTAGTTGGATTATCACAGTAGGCATATTCGTAGGAATGAAGCACAATGTATCGCTTGTATGCATTGCTGTTTGTACTTTCCAATCCATGCATTTTATAATGGTAATGCACTCCGAATTTGCTATACGAACGTATTCCTAGTCTGTATTTTCCTTCCGACGAGCATCCACTTCCTTCTACATTGCTGAACACAACATTGTCGGCATCACTTCCTCCACCTACTCCATGGCTTACCAATGCTGTCTCTATTATCTTTCCGTTCTTCAGATCATAGATGAACATTCTTTTGGTAAACAGATTATAAGAAAAATCAATCAAGATACACCAATCCTGGTTCATGCCTTTTTGAGCCACAAACTTTTTCGCTTCTGCCGCTTTTTTATGGATCTTCGAAAGATCCGTCACCTCTATGATTTCCACTCCTAAAGATGACAAACAAAAGCTGAATAAAAACAAAATAATACCTAATATTCTTTTCATATCACATACTTTAATATTGATGAACTCGCGTCTCCCCTCCTCCATTTACTAATCTTATTGTCCTTTTTTCCTTTATTCCGAACCTGTTTGTACATCATCTTTCTTTTCATTATCTGAAAATCTGAAAATGATTGGCAATGTAAACTTGGTACGAACGGTATCACCCATCTGTGTGCCAGGCTTCCACTTTGGCATCATGCTCACAACACGTACTGCCTCTTCATCCAAAGCTGGATGAACACCTCGTACGACTTCAACATCTGTGATAGAGCCGTCTTTTTCAATTGTAAATCTTACAATAACTCTACCTTGAATACTTGAGTCTTGTGCGGCTTTAGGATAAACCAAATTAGATTTTAGAAAATCAAGTAAAGCTCTATCTCCTCCTGGAAATTCTGCTCGATGTTCACCAACAATCATACCCATAATCATATCATCATCGTCGTCATCATCCGATTCTGATTTTGAAACCATTTCTTTTTTACAAGATGTAGAATCTTTGTCTTCTCCTCTATCCATAAACCCCAATATTGGCATATTTGCATATTGGGGAATTGAAGGTTCTGGCATAGAATGCAACAAAATAGTCACATGAAATTTTGAGCGAACCAGTCTGCCATTACTCATAGCAGGTTTCCAATTCTCCATCTTCTGTACGACACGAATAGCTTCTTTGTCAAAATCTGGATGTACAGGTTCTTTTACTCTTACATTTGATATTGATCCGTCGTCTTCAACATTAAAAATCACAACGACGGGAGTCTCTACAAGAGTATCTGACTTTAGTTTAGTAATGGGATAGTTTAGATTATTTATCAAAAAATCTACTATGTCATAAGGACATTCAGCATGCACTATCTCATCAAACAGATCTTCTCCCTCCGCATAAACCGTATCTTCGACTGGAACAAAAGGCTTTTCAGGAAGATCTTCCACTCCTACTCTACGAAAATCAACAATTTCACCTTCCATTTCATCACCTGCATCTACCTCCATATTAGGATTAAAACGATCTGTAGTGCTTATCGAATTGCACGCAGCCATCGTCATCACCGTCGCCAAACCAACAATTTTCACCGCTTTACCTGCCATCTTGCGTATATTCAGCTGATTCTCAATATAACGCATCTCCGACTCACACGCAGGACATGTGCCCAGACAGTCACCTTTGTGTGTACACACTACTGGTTCGTATGGGATTTCATTGGCATCCGCTATCTGTTTGCGGATGGACTTTAATGTCTCACATGTCTTTTTTCCTTTGTACATAAGCTATCTATAATTAGGTTTGATCCTACAAAAATAAAAGATTACTGGTTTAACCGAAAATCTATAGGTAAAATAATAGAAGATTTAATCCTATGTTCTGCTTGCTTTCCAGGGGCCCAACATGGCATTCTTTTAATGACACGCACTGCCTCCTTATCCAAAAGCGGATGTACTGATTTTATGACTTCGATATGGTTTATCATACCATCTTTTCCGACTACAAATCGCACGAAAACCTTGCCACTGATACCTTCTTCTTGTGCTACCATAGGATAAACTATATTCTTTTTAAGAAATTCCATCATGGCTTTCTGCCCACCAGGGAATTCAGCTTTAACCTCATTGGGGTAAAAGATAGGATCTTCATCAATATCACCTTCTGATAATGGAGGAATTCCTTCACCAAAAGTATCAATTTCAAAGAGTCCTGTCACATCTGTAATTATTGGACATTTTGAAGACTTTTTGGTATTTGATTTTTCTTCAGTTAATGCCAGTGTGTTAAGAGACAATGTAATCATGGAACGAGCTTCTCCACCATTGTAAGTGGCTGGTTTCCACTTTGGCATCATCTTGATGACACGAATCACCTCCTTATCAAACGCAGGATTTACAGATTTCCTGATTTTAACATTAGATGTGGAACCGTCTCTTGCGATAAAAAATTCAACAACGGTCAAATCTAAACCATTGTCTTTCTTTGTCGTATCTAAATTGTATAAATTTGTTTCAAAAAATTCAATCATAGCGTCTATACCTCCCGGATATTCGGCATAGGTTTCATCATCATATAGATCTTCGCCCTCCGAATAGACTATCTGCTCTATAGGACTAAAGGGCATAGGTGGCTCTGGGTATGGACACTGATTATCATAAGGAACAATAGTATCTCCCGATAAATAATCTGTTTCATTCTCTACCCTACTTGTAGAATTGCACGCAGCCATCGTCATCACCGTCGCCAGCCCTACAATCTTCACAGCTTTGCCTGCCATCTTGCGTATATTAAGCTGATTCTCAATATAACGCATCTCCGACTCGCACGCAGGACATGTGCCCATACAATCGCCTTTATGTGTACAAACTCTTGGCTCGTATGGAATATCATTGGCATCCGCTATCTGTTTGCGGATGGATTTTAATGTCTCACATGTCTTTTTTCCTTTGTACATTTTTTACGGGTTTACGTGAATACATTCGATTCATTCTTCTTTTAACAACAACAAATTCGCCCATTAAAAATTCTCCATCTAATGTAACATTCAATACCTTTGGCATTTTTCCAGTGACTTTTATATATTTATCCTCATAACCACTGTAAGAAAATTTGAGAACTGCATGTTCTGGCACCTTAATTTCGTATTTACCGTCCATATCGGTGAACGTACGGATTGTACTTCCTTCAATCTCTACATTGGCAAACGGTATAGGTTCTATCTCATCTTTGACAACACCTTTTATCGTAATATATTTAGAAGAATCATTTTCTAAGATTGATTTATTAGACGCTACTGCTTCTTCCTGCTTAAAATCATTAGAAATCTCAGTTTCATTGCTAGCCGCGACACTTGAAGCCATCGTCATCATTGTCGCCAAACCAACAATCTTCACAGCTTTGCCAGCCATCTTGCGTATATTCAGCTGATTCTCAATATAACGCATCTCCGACTCGCACGCAGGACATGTGCCCATACAATCGCCTTTATGTGTACACACTCTTGGCTCGTATGGAATATCATTGGCATCCGCTATCTGTTTACGGATGGATTTTAATGTCTCACACGTCTTTTTTCCTTTGTACATATAAATTTATTTTTCAGATAAATTAAATAAAATAGGTAATCTGAACCTAGACCTATAAGGTCTGCCATCATTATTCAGAGCTGGCTTAAATTTATTAATCTTTTGAATAATAAAGATTGCCTCTTCATCAAATATAGGATCTATACCCTGTACGACTTCTATGTCTGATATAGAACCATCTCTTTCCACAATAAATTCAACAACTACTGTCCCATGTTTACCTGTAATATGTTCTTTTTCAGTACAAACTAAATCAGATGCAAGTCTGTCTATCTTTATCTCCTTGCCAGCCATCTTGCGTATATTCAGTTGATTTTCAATATAACGCATTTCCGACTCACATGCAGGACATGTGCCCATACAGTTGCCTTGATGTTTGCATACTATTGGTTCGTACGGGATATCATTCACATCTGCAATTCTTTTACGAATAGACTTTAATGTTTCACATTTTATTTTCCCCTTGTACATTAAATCTCTGTATTAAGGTTAGTTTCTACAAAAATAGGAGAAATGATGAATTTAGGAAAAATAATATAAACA
>CAMJFV010000071.1 GCA_946405045.1 uncultured Bacteroidales bacterium
TAATTTTTAGATATAAAATCCCCTCCCGACAACATTTCTATCATCGGATGCATATAGAAGATACGTTAATAAATATGGGTTAACTGATTGCGGGAAGACTGTTATGATAAGATAACAATCCCCCTTCCGACGGCATGAAAACCGTCGGAATATGCGGAAGGAATGTTAAGATTATGAATTAGTTATTTGAGAATAACGCAGTTGATAAGTATCTGTCACCTGAATCTGGAAGAAGAACCACGATGTTCTTTCCTTTGTTTTCTGGGCGGTTTGCCAAGATTGATGCAGCCTTAAGAGCGGCTCCTGAAGAGATTCCTACCAAAACACCTTCGCTGATAGCAAAGTTTCTTCCCTCAGTGAATGCATCATCGTTCTCGATGGCGATCACCTCGTCGTAAATTTTTGTGTTCAATGTGTCTGGAACGAAACCTGCTCCGATACCCTGGATCTTGTGTGCTCCAGCTGTACCCTTAGACAATACTGGTGATGTTGCAGGCTCAACAGCAACTACCTTTACATTTGGATTCTTTGACTTCAAGTATTCGCCTACACCAGTCAATGTACCGCCAGTACCTACACCAGCTACGAAAATATCAACCTTACCGTCTGTCTGATCCCAAATCTCAGGACCTGTAGTTGCGCGGTGAGCCTCAGGGTTAGCAGGGTTGACGAACTGACCTAAGATCACAGAACCCTTGATCTCCTTGTTCAACTCCTCAGCCTTAGCGATAGCTCCCTTCATACCTTTAGCTCCTTCAGTCAAGACGATCTCAGCACCGTAAGCCTTCAAAAGGTTTCTACGCTCTACGCTCATTGTGTCAGGCAAAGTCAAGATAGCCTTGTAGCCCTTAGCTGCAGCCACAGCAGCCAAACCGATACCTGTATTACCAGAAGTTGGCTCGATGATTGTTGCTCCAGCCTTCAAGATGCCTTTCTTCTCAGCGTCCTCGATCATCGCAAGAGCGATACGGTCTTTCACTGAACCTGCTGGGTTAAGGTACTCAAGCTTAGCCAACAAAGTAGCGTTGTTAACTCCTGCTTTCTTAGAATAATTGTTGAGTTTCAAAAGTGGCGTATTGCCAATCAACTCGAGTGTACTTTCAATAATTTTAGCCATAGTTTTATATTTTTAAGTTTGTTTCCTTTTTACACTTGCAAAATTATGGCTTTTTATAACCTCACGAAAAAAAAATTGAAACAACGGATATAAAAACTATATAATGAAAGAATAATAGTATACTATACTCCGTTTAGCCTATATTCGACACAATTGGTAGAAGATTATTCTTTGATATGTTTTGATGGTAGATTTTGATTATGTGAAAGACGGTGGTTATAGGGTGAAATGAACGGTTTTTGCTGCGTTTTTTCTGGAAATATGTGATGCAATTCGGTATTGAAGGCATAATTTTCATATCTTATACTATTATTATGTCGCACTCTTGGTGCTATAATAAAAAAAAACGCGGACTGATTAATCAATAACCAGTCCGCGGCTCTATTTATAGTTATCTCTTGATGAGAGTTAACCCTTTTTTCGATATTAAATAATGTTTTTTATTAAGTGCTTGCTTATGGCTCGCACTATGGAGGATGTTAGATGATCCGCCATTACTCGTGATCATGGTCATGATCATCGTCATCATCGTCGCCGTCGTGGTGATGGTGGTGTGATTCTGCGTCCAATGAAAGGATGATGTCACGAGCCACCATAGACTGGTTTCCTGCAGCGTCTGTGCAATATACAACCAAGTGGTATGCACCTGGAGTCGTGTTCTCTGGAATCACAATGTCGTGATGGTGAACGTGTGTGTTGCGCAGATTGCTCAAATCATACGACTTCTTTAGAGAAAATGGCACAGTCTCTTCCGCTCTTGTGGATGACACTTTATGGTTGTGTCCGTCAAAATTGTTGTGGATCTCAATCAGATAGCTGCCAAGAGCCTCGTCGTCGGAAAAATCAGCCTCAAAATGCACACTCTCTCCGATACGTAGTGAATCGCCATCTTCTGGCTCGTCGAACATGATGACTGGTTTTGTTGTGTCCGCATCGTCATCTGAACAAGCGAAGAATGAGAAACTCAAAACCACTGAAAGAACGTAAAAGAAAATATTTTTTTTCATTTTTGTCAATTTTTAAAATGTAAAACGAATTGTTGATTGGATATCGACTCCTGCTTCTGGCAGATCGATTTTCCTGTAAAAATTAAGATGATTAAGATGGTAAGTGTTGAGTATGTTACGTGCGTTCACATGTAACGAAATCTTTCCCGGAGATACCGGAAACTCAACCTTGCCTCCCACATTCAACAGATTGTATCCTGGAGTATCGTCCTCATTATGGCACACTCGTGTCTGTGTGGCAACGCTTTGGCATTCCGCATACGCCTGCCATCTTTTACGCTCCCAGCTTATGGTGTTGCGCATAGTGGCAGGAGGGGAGAATGGGGTGGCTGTGTGTGAATCGTGGTCGTATGTATGCACATACTCACCAGAAAACTCATAGTGCAGATCACGCACAAGTTTCACTTTGACACGCGCCTCTCCTCCAAAGAATGTCGCTGGAGCATCCACATATTGGTAGATCTGTCCTGCGTCTGGCAACATAGACCACTGTCCTGTAGGATGCAATGAGATAAAATGTGGATAGTAACTGAAGAAAGGAGATATACTCATATCAACTCTTTTCTTGCGTAGAGAATAAGACAAATCTGCCTGCCATCCCTGCTCACCGACAAGTGTGCTGTCGCCCAACTCATGGCGGAACGCTCCGTGATGCACTCCGTTGGATGTCAGTTCATTAGCCGACGGGAGTCTGTAGGCACGTCCGATTGATCCTCTCCATTCGTGCCCATCCTTCGGGGAGAACACCGCTCCCACTGCCAATGAATAGTCGTGGTAGTCACGCTCAACCTCTCCAACATCCTGACCATGGGCCTCTGTGTGGATATGGCTGATGTCGTATCTGGCACTGGCGTTGAATGCCCACACGTCGCTCGGCTTATAGTTCACAAGATAATATGCACCATATTCTTCACGACGGTACGCAGGGATCAGAAAACTGTATCCACCGATCTCATTGTTTTGAAATGAGGTGGAGATGCCAGCGTAATGTTCCCATAGGTCGGATGGGGTATAGCGAAACTGCAGTTTGGCGGAGATGGTCTGTAGATCAAGCATCAGCTCCTTGTCTGGATCAACAGCCGGTGCTTGCTGGCCGATCACATGGGTATGGAATTTGCTCCATTCCTCTCTGTGGTTCTTTTGGTAAGCCATCACAAACATCATCTGAGTCTTCTCAGAAGTCCACTTGTTGGTGCTCGACACTTTCAGGTGGTTGACCAAGCTGTACGGCAAGTCGATATTCCACTTGTCCCCGTCCGACTGCATATTGCTGTTGTTGGGGATGCCGTGGGCACCACTGAAAAATCCGGCTTTCTGATAGTTGTCACTTATGTTTAACCGTCCTTCGTAACGTTTGTTACGGAATGTGAGCAGACAGTTGCCACTGCGTTCCATTCCCGCAGTATTCTTTAAATGTCTATCAGGAATCGGAAGTCTCATGCTCAGATAGGTGAAACTGTCAGCAGGTACGCGATAGTCTCCCCAGTGGCGTTCAGTATAGCGGATCTGAGAATAGACTCTTTTATGTTTGATCGCTAGCATGGCAGAACCGCTCAACCCAGAGCATACACTCTGGTGCTGGAATAGGATCTCTCCCGACAACGTGTCCTGATATGGAATAATAGGGGGCAGAATTTCAATTGCACCACCCATCGCATCGCTGCCGTATAATACAGATGCGGGTCCTTTGATGACCACAACACCGTCTACATGGAAAGCATCAATCTCAAGTCCGTGATCGGCTCCCCATTGTTGTCCTTCTTGTTTTACGCCATTATCCGAGACTACGACGCGCTGAAAGCCCAATCCACGGATCATCGGTTTGCTGAAACCCACACCGATATCCATGGCCTGCACTCCTTCCGTGTGGGAGAGCGCATCCATCAGGCTGTGACCCATGTGCAGATTGATCTCTTCAGAAGCGATGTTGACGGCGGGTAGCACGGCCACTTCCGTCACAGGTTTTCTAACGCCTGCAACGACAATCTCTTCTAGTTGGAATGTATCTGCCAGATCGATATTTTGCGCACAAACAGTCAGGGATGAAAGGCATACCAGTAGAACAACCCAAATGGTATGTTTTATCCTCATTGTATTTGTCTTTTGTTAAGAAGATGACATTATCTTCCTTCAGTTAATTATAGAAATAAAATTAACAAAAGACTGGTGGTGCACGTTGGCTCGGCATGCAGGCGATGCGAGAAATAGCGTCATCTGACGACCATAGAATAGGGTCGTAAATCTCAGGTAGTGCTGCCGAGAAAGAGAATAGGGGTGGAATAATAATTGATTCGTGGAAGAAATCACATAGGAAACAATCGTCATGAGTAGGAGCCCACTTGGTCAGGTGACCATGACACTGCTCATGTTTGTGACAATTGTCTTGACATCCAAAAATGACTGTCTCTTCCTGCAAGTCGTGAAAATGCAGGAAGCTACCGGCGAGTATCAGAAGATATAACGCCAGCAAGAAATTGGCCATTTTTAATCTTTTAATGTCAAGTTCTTTCACGCTGTTAGTGAGTCAGGATTGTTAATTCAATTCGTGTCTTTGGGAACACTATCGCAATTAATCTTGTTTTTTCGTTGTGCAAAATTATAAAAAAATTGAAAAAGAGTGCAACAGTTTAGATTTTGTTTTTTGATTTTTTTGTGGTTGAATATTCGGGAGAAAAATAATATAAAGTTAAGGAAAGATATTAAAGTCTTGATAAAATGACTAAATTTGCACCGGATTTGGTAACATGGTGATTATACCATGTGCAAGGGAATCAGGTGTAATACCTGAGCTGTTCCTGCAGCTGTAACCCCATTGATGTAGAGTCAACAATAAAGTCACTGACAATTGTGTTGGGAAGGCGTTGACTTGGAGGGAAGCCAGAATACCTGCCACGTCTAATTAAGTGATAACAAACTCCCAGGATAGGGGTCATCTACTTATGCAATTATATAGATTCACACATTTTGCCTTAATGGGCTTGCTGTGTCATGTTCCTATGTCATTGGTGGCGCAGGAAGAGCACAGTCGTGGACAGCATCAAGAGAAAGATGTTGTCCTGAATGAGGTTGTTATCACATGTACTGGAACGGAGCGTTTGCTGAAGGATGCTCCTGTTCAAACGGAAGTCATAACCAGAAAGATGCTCGACAGCTATGGAGGAAGCTCCATACAGGATATCATAAGTGGCCTGACCGCCTCTTTTGCGTTCGACCAGGGAGATATGGGCAGTCAGATGCAGCTTAACGGACTTGGCAATAATTATATCCTGATCCTTATAGATGGAAAGCGCATCCATGGCGACGTGGGTGGAGAGAACGACCTCGGATTGATAGATCCTCACAACATTGACCGCATAGAGATTGTAAAGGGTGCTCAGTCGGCCTTGTATGGCAGTGATGCCATGGCTGGTGTCATAAACATCATCACCAAGAAGAGAGAAAAAGAGGGTCTGCAATTGGAGAATTCCACCAGATATGGCATGTATAATGATCTGCGCCAACATAATGGCGTGAATATTGGTGTCGGCAAAGTCACCAGCTATACAAATTTCCAGTTGCAACATACTGACGGATGGCAGAACACCGCCAGACAGTTTGCCGAGGGAAAGATTTTGGAGGACACACGTACAAAAACAGTCAACGAATATACTAATTGGCAGATCGCGGAACGCCTGACCTACAATCCGAAGAAAAATCTTGAATTTTATGCCGACGGTTCATATTACACCAAGATTATATTCCGTCCTACAGATGGCAAGTACCCAAGTTGTGATGTGTACACATATAACCTGATGTACCGTAACGCAAGTGCATCGTGTGGAGGCAAGTGGGAGTTTAATGAAAAGAAGAAAGATGTGTTTACTCTCGACGTCGACTGGAATCTGCATGACTATTATTATAAGTATACCGCTCGCACGTACGAATATATGAAACTTAATGGCGAAGAGTATGGTGAGATGAATAATGAGTGGTATTCGGTGCCATTTTACCCCGGACAGAAGAATCTGCAGAGCGACCAGCAACGCATCATGGCTCAAGCCAAAAGTATCTTCCATCTTCCTTACAAAAACACTTTGAACAGTGGACTGGAGTACCGTTGGGACTATCTGCATGCTCCATTAAGAACGGTAGACGGATCAGCCAGCGACATGACTGCCGCGGCATACGTCCAGGATGAGTTCGACTGGATAAAATGGTTCAATGTCACAACTGGATTGCGACTGGTTGTGAACGAGGGGTTCGGTGTCAGAGTCACACCTAAGGTCAGCACAATGTTTTCTTTGGGAGATTTCCGTATCCGACTTGGATGGAGTCAGGGTTTCAAGACACCGACTGTTAAGGAGATGTACTACCGTTATCTGCATGTGATGGGAAGCAGCACGATATTCAATATGGGCAACTTGAACCTAAAACCTCAGACTAGCAACTATTGGAGTGCTTCCGGTGAATATCGTGGACAACGTGTGACAGTGTCGGTGACAGGTTACTATAATAAACTTGACAACATGATCGCTCTTGTAAATGTCCCAGTCGAAGAGATCCCTTCAGATGTGCAGATGGCCTATATGGGCGACGGAAGTGGAAAGGTGCAGGCACGTATGTATAAGAATATGGAGAACGCGCAGACATGGGGCGGGGATGTGAACGTGTCATATAAAGTGTTTGGTGATCTTACATTGAACGCTTCATACAGTTATCTTGATACAAAGGCAAATCTTTATGACTCCGACCATGATAAGATGAAGGAGGTTGTGATCGACGGAATGGCTCACCACAAATGGAGCGCGTCAGCTGTATACACACACAGGTTCACGTCTGTGTATAAATTGGGTATAAACCTAAACAATCGTGGAAGCAGTATGCGATATTATGAAAATAATGGGAATGGAAAACCGTTCCAGCTGTATCGTCTGAACACGACGCATGATTTCGGCAATGAAAACAAGAAAGTCACCTATCGTGTGGATTTAGGTGTCGACAACATATTCAATTATGTTGACCGTACAATGCATCCATATCATTTGGGTACAAAAAGTTCTGGCACAAAAGTGTTTGGAAACTTCACTGTCCGTTTCAAGCAAGGAAAAAAACTTAAAGCATATAAAACAAAAGTCTTAAAAAACAATAATGAAAATGAAGATTAGATCATTTCTTTTGATGGCAGCGTTGGCCGCTACATCAATGTTCACATCCTGTGAGGATGATGAAAATGGTGCAAACAACATCATTTCAGAGTATGGTGTTAACGACAAGATCGTAGCTGAACAGAAGGCTACATCTGGCAAGAATGAGGCTGTTTTGTTGGTCGCTTTCGGTTCGACATGGAGCAATTCATTTGCTGCGTTCGACGCTACAAAGAAGGCATATGAGGAGGCTTTCCCAAATGCTGATGTATATTTTTGTTTCTCTTCCGACATTTGTATCAACCGTGCGAGTGCAGGTGAGAATGGAGAGTCTCGCGACTACTATGAGCCACGTTATTTGTTGCATGCTATTGGAGCTGCAAAGTACAGCAAGATTTATGTACAGTCGTTGCAGGTTATCCCAGGAGAGGAGTTTGCTAATGTAGTGTCATGCGTGAAGAAGTTTATGAACAACGGTTACATCGCGTCTGCCCATCTTGACGATGAGTATTTGGCAAAGTTGGATGAGGAAAAAGCCATTTTCTTGGGTATGCCACTGTTGAATACATACGAGGGAGCTGGCAATGATGTGGATGAAGTCGCAAAACAATTGAATGAGCTATGCAAGAATGAGGCTGCACAGGGTGTTGTCGCTTTCATGGGTCATGGTAATCCAGACAACTATGATTCATTCAAGGCAAATATCCGTTATTCTCAGTTGGAGACAGCGCTTAAGAAGTATAGCGAAAACTATTTTGTAGGTACTGTTGATGCTCCTAACACATACAAGTATGATGTGCATGAGAACATGAAGAATGCTGGCAAAACATCAGGAAATCTGTATTTGCACTGTTTGATGTCAATCGCTGGAGACCATGCTCATAATGATATGGCAGGTAAGGGTGATGACTACTGGAACAACGAGGAAGGCGAGGATGACAGCTGGTATGAGTATTTCTCTCATAACGGTTACACTACAAATGTGCCATTGGGTTCAAACAATGAGCCTCAAGGTCTTTTGGAGATTCCTGGCGTATTGAATGTATGGATTTCACATACAAAGAATGCTGATTTTCTTGAGGATGCATACCACTCAATGTATCCAGAGGAATAAGCATATGATTCTGTGAGAAAGTATTTATTAATTTAATTAGAATAGGGTAGTCGGGGGAAAAATCCCGATGTGCCCTATTTTGAGGTTTAAAAGATGAAGAGATTTTTATTTTTTATTGTTACAGTCACATGTTTGTATTCTTGTGATAATCACGGGAATAAGGAGATGAATTGCTCTGCGGACGAGTTGTTCGCACAGCAGGATTCTGTGTTAGCACACAGTGATGAGTACAGCGACACTATAGTGATAAAGTATGCAAAAGGACTAAAGGTTGATTATCAGTCGGATGGCGTACATCTATATATCAGTAATCCTGATCCGAACGCTAAGATGAGCAAAAAGGAAGAGATTGTAATCACCGACCCATCAAATCGATTCATTTGCACAAGTGATGTAGAAGTTGGTA
>CAMJFV010000072.1 GCA_946405045.1 uncultured Bacteroidales bacterium
GAGGAACACACAATGGCAAATGGCAACAAACCGTTCAGCATTGCTGCTTTCGCTGAGTACGGCAGAACCCGTAACAAGGCTTTCCAGGAAGCGTTCAAAGCTGACACCCTGAAGAATCTGGCCAAGATGGGCTATCCGAACAAGGATGAAGCACCTGAGGCAGTCCGCACAACTGATCTGTGTACTGACAACACAGTCTCTGCGGTCCCGCAGCTCGTCGCCGGCTTCATGGCAGACGAAGGTCGCAAGTTCGACATTCCGTCCGCAGGCAAGAACATTGCTCCGGCTACCATCCGCCTGGAAGAAATCCCGAAGAAGGTCACTGAGGGTATCAACCAGCTTGGTGCCAATAAGGGCAAGCCGTACAAGAGCGTGACCAAGGCTCACACTGAAGTCAAGGTCAAGTCCCACAATAAGGACTTCAAAGAGTAATTGACGAGTTTTGGGTTCCTCGTCGATTCAAAGATCTGACATGATATTGTGGCGGGGCTTCGGCCCCGCTGCAATTATCAATCTTTTACGAAAGGAAGATATTATGAATTCTTTTGTTTATCAGACTATCGATAAGTTCGATAAGACCAATCCTGTGAAACCGATGTTTGGTTTCGCACTCGAGGACTATACCGAGAAATATGACATTCATGAGGACGCACTCACCGGTCACAAGGTGTTCGGTGCTATTATCGACAAGGACGACAGTGAAAACGATATCAAGACAATCGTTCATATGGCATGCGATCTGACTGACACAATCATTCATGTATATGACATCAACAATGCTTCTGATGATCACATCCGTTTCCTGAATGAAGCATATCAGGACATCAATGTCGGATTCTCTGAACTTCCGGATGTTTATGATGATCGCATCGTGTTTGCATCCTCGTCTGTCTTCCAGAAAAATCAGAGAAGCTGATATAATCGAAAGGAGACAATAATGGAACTCGAAGTTGTATATCCAAAATATGATCAACTTCCATTTTCAGCAAAAGACTATTTCATTGATAAATGGATGCGAGTTGCAGAAGAACATAACTGTGACAAAGTGTCATTTGTTCTCGCTGAGAAAAAGATTGAAAATGCTGAGATCGTTCGCTCCGAGTCAGTCTTTCTGAATCCACTGGAACGGGTTCTCATGGACTACATGCATAGAACCTTCCCTGACACCGATCCGAAAGAAATGCTCATCCAAAATGAAGATGGTCTTATTGATATGGCACAGACATCAACCAAAGATGGTAAACATGTTATACATGTATCCCTCAGTGTTCAAGAAGCACAAGTCATATATATGGTTGACAACGAGGTTGTTCACATCGATGAATATCCGACATCCGGACTTATGGCGGCAGCATTGAACGGCGTCGAGTTTGATGATCTCGTTCATGAGGCGGAAGTGTGGTGGCTGACTACACAGCCCGCTAAGATTTCCAATAAGAAATGATAAGAAGATGGGTGGGGTATTGCCCCACCCTTTCTCTTTTTTTTTATATAAACGCTGAAGCCAATTGTTGAATAAACAAATCATCTTCTTCTGTGAAATCATCATCGTCATCTTCGAGATACTCTGGGAGTTCTTCAAAGATTCCATCAACAAGTTCTTTTATACGAGACGACTCGATATCATACTCATTTTTCAGAACATCATCAACGTATTTAGTGAGATCAAACTCTGAATCAAATTGATTAATCACAATTGGATGCGATTGTGTTGTAAAACTCGGTGTAGGTATTTCTAATTTCGGAATAGACTGCTGAATGGTTGGGGGTTCAAGTGTTGGTATGTATACATCACCTGTCGGTAGTTCAATGTCAGCCTCTTCCAGATCGTCGAAAATGTAATCTTGCTGATCTGTTTGTGACATTAACTGATCCTTCATTGATTCAATGTATGACATGTCATAGTCATCATTGTCAACATATGCAACACCTTCAGCATCATCATCCATACCACCGCCATACATATCGTAATATTGTTCAGCAGCACTATGTCTGTTGTTTATACCTTGCATACCCATCCAAGGATAATCTGAAGCAACTGCGGCGTCAGAATTGTATGCTACACCGGCTTCATATCTCCACAAGAACCATTTGTTTGCTTCAGTAGGAGATGAAGCATGCTTGATCTTATCAAACAATGTTACTCCCTTCACCTTGGCATTCTTTTTGATATGTGACAGGATAGCATCCAACTGTGATGCAGTATCTGAAATGGATACACCCCGTTTAACAGTTCGATTGTACAGATCCTGTTTCAGATTCGATGACGTGAATTGCGGGATACCATAACCGGATGTACCAGTACCTCTACTGGTTACAAACTGACGTTCTGATTCACGTTTACTATCAACGTCAGCAGTATATTTCTTGTCACCGGCTTCACCAGCTGGATATCCCCATTTTGTCTGATATGAATCTTCCAGGTTATTCGGTTGGAAGTTTGATTCATATTTGAAGCAACCCATCATGCCGGCTGCACCAATACCTGACATTCCTTTCGAAGTCAGATACTTATAAACCTTTTCTTCCATCGAACCACCTTTCAATTTTTTACCACGTGAACTTGAAGTGGTTTCATAATCTTCATCGTCATAATACTCATCTTCATCATCAGATCCACCAACATAACGAATGACAACACCTATTTTACCACCATAATCCTGGCGATAACCACTACTGTTATATTTCGATATATCGATGTCATCGCCATCTTGAGGCATTCTACCATGTGACAAATAGAACTCAGCAATATTTTGACCTTTGATGGATTCTGGGTTGTTCTTCGGATCACCACCGTTGAAACCATACCATCTTCCACCATACTGGAACGCAGCCATATGAGCATGCCACATTGTTTGACTATAGTCACCCCATGCAGTACCCGGTAACGTGATATCACCTGCTTGATATGAGCCATCATTTGTGACAATCCAGTCTGTTGATTTTTTACCGTTTTTATCGTAAATATTCGGGTGACCGTCCGAGTTATTAACACCCCAACCTGATGGCGTGCCGTTTGCCCATCCCATCGCATAATCGCCTTGGTATGTTGATGAATATGACCTTCCATTTGCAGCAGGTAGGTAGTAACCCATACGTTTTATGATGGCCGCTTGTGTACCAGTACACATTGCAGACATCATATCGATCACTTGACCATCATCAAACTCGATATTTTTGAGATATGCACCATGACCATATGGACCATTGTCACGTTGTTGAGCTTTCTTTGCTGCTAGGAACACTTCTGATGCAGCTCGTAGAACACGATCTTTACCACCTTTTCTCTTACGTCGTTTCGTTGTTGTACCGTCTTCTTCAGAATCTGAGTCATCACCAAGCGAAGACACATAATCAGAAATTACGTCACCAAATTGTCCAGATTGTACTGAACTGTCAACCGATTCCATACCGGATGAGAACTTCGAGATCATGCCGTCTTCTCCAGATGTAGAGTTTATAATGGACATTGGCCCATCATCCTCACCAGCTAATGTTTTCTCTTGTTTCTCTTTTAGATATTTTGCGGTTGCAGCATTCACATACTTCTGTTTGTATGATTTTTCATAACGCTTCCGATATTCATCCACTGTTTCAGTTGGTTTCGGTTGATGATCTGCTTGGAAATTCTGGAAAGCAATTTCTTCGATTGCCTGTTTTTCTTCATCAGTGAGATCTGATGCGGAATAAAGAACTTGGTCTTCAGTTTGCTTATTGGATTCTTTTTCAAGTCTTTCGCTCACAGTGTCATCTTCTTCACCAGTAAACACACCAACAATACGTTGTGTCAATTTCTGAAGTTCTTTAATACCACCATTTGTGATGTCATCATTTTCATCTTCAGGCATAAAGAAGTCGATGAATTTTTTACCAGTTCCACTAAGTTCCTTCATTGCTTCCTGAATCGGAGCATCAAATTCATACAGAGCATCTGTATCATAATCACCAGAACCGTAAGTTCCTTCAAGAGCTGAACCATGTAACGGTGTTGCTTTACGTTTCGATGTCTTGGTGTCGCCATCTTCATCATCGTCAAGCCCAGCATTCTTCGTACCAAGTGTCAATATGTTTGTAGCCTGATCTTTTAGCAGAGCAATTTGACCTTTGATACCACTGATATATGATTTTGCTCCGGATTGAACCATACTCGTTCCAGTTGTAAACAATTGCTTTCCGGTTTCAAGGAGACTGTCAGAATGTGTAAGCCACTTTAATATCATACCTGTCGCAATTAACCAGCCACTTAATGCTGTTAATATGATACCAAGTCCTACCTGAAGAATACCTGTCAGCATTTGTAGTCCATTACTAATGCCACGCAGTATCGGTATCACGGTAACTTTCAACATTGCTGTCATAGGTATAAGAATAATATCTAACACCTGTGTGACCATATCCAGTATCGGCATGAGTGATTCTAGTATCGATGATATGATTGGTTCAAGTGCATCGAATATTGGTTGTAATACATCAACCAGTGATTTGACAATCCTCACAACAGCGTTGACGACTTCTTTGAGGATTTGTGTTACAAGTTTCACAATTGGCTTCAGAAGTTTGTAAATTTGGAAGAATACTTTGTTCAGAGGTTTTAGAGATTTCTTCAATATCTGATCACCAATCTCCAAAATTGCCATCAAACCAGTCATCGACTTTATAATTGTACCGACTGATTTCAGGATGCCTTGCAGAATTTTTGCAAATCCACCAACCATTTTTCCAAGGTCAAAACCAATTGGACTCTTGGCTGATGCTTTCTGTTTAGCAGCTTCTTCAGCTTCTTTCTTCTTCCGCTCTTCTTCCTCTTTCTTTTTCCGTTCCGCTTCTTCCTTCTTTTTCTGTTCTTCTTCAGCACGTTTCTTCTGCTGCTCTTGAATTCGCTTTCGAGCTTCTTCTTCGGATTCCTCTTCGTCAGACATCAAATCAAAGTAGTCAGTCAATGCTTCGCTATATTCCTTGACGGAAGAAACCAAAGTTGCGAAAAACGTACCTGTTGGTGAATCTTGTACGATATCATTGATGTCAGCAGCTCGTTTGTCAAATAACGATGTTGATGTGATTTCAGGTTTCTCATCTTCAAATGCCGACATGAAACCTTTTCCGAATGATGTGTTCGCAAATTTGTCTTTGAGTTTGTCAAATTTATCAGAAGCTGCATCTTTGACTGCAAGCGCTGTGCTTCCAACCTTACTTGCAGCATTTTTCGCAAAATCACCAAGTGCACCGAGTATAGGCTTTGCTTTATCAGAAATTGCTGCGCCAACATTTTTAGCCTTGTCAATAGCTTTTCCACCAAGTGTTTTGAGAGAATTCGCAACATGACCACTTACATTACGGACACCAGTAACGAGACGGCTATTCCATATATTTGACGCTTTTTGTTTACCCCAAGCAATGGTATCTCTGATGAGTCCCTTTTGTGTACCATCCTTGTTACCAAGCAAACCTTCCTTGAAAGATTTTGCACCGGTGACAATGTTCTTTGCTGCGGATTTGAACATCTTGGTTACCCATTTCAGATATTTACCAAGCATCTTTCCGACGGTGGATTTTACTTTGTTGACAACGGTTTTGAATGCGCCGAATATAAATAGAACCGCTTTACCAAGAATTGATTTTGGTTTGCTCTTCTTTGCAGATCGTTCAAGTGTGTTTTGAACGATCGCGTTTACACGCTTCTTAGCTTCGGGATCTTCAATTTCGGAAGCAAGTTTTTTCAGCTCACCAAGATCTTCTTGTACATCACCATCACCAGCTGCAGTTTGTAGTCCAGACATTACAGCTTTGATCGTTGTGACATCTTTATTATCTTGCTCATTATCAGATTTGGATAGGCGTTCAACGTCATTCAGAAGATATGCTTCATCAACTTTATTACCGAACGCATCAATAGCTTGATCTTTAAACATGTTAAAGTCATCTTTTGTTTTGTTCCATTCGGTTGATATTGTATTTCGGATAGAATTGACGACACCATTTCGTTTGATAGCATCACCAACTTTTCTTGCGCCAGCTTCAAGTTTTCCTGGTTTACGTGTGATGCTTCCATCTGGTTGAGCGTCATATTCGTCTCGTGGTATACCCAGATCAATTACAATTGGATCAGTCGATGTCGGATATAAAACGTCCATCGCTCGTGTATTGATCTCTGGAACGACCTCTTCTCTGTAATTCCATGGTACGACAAATACATTGATACCAATGTTCAATCGCTCGAATATACCAGCTAGATACATATGTTTTGTCCGAAGAATCTCATTCAGAAGATTCCCTTCAGTATCATAAGCAGATTTATGAAGTTCTTTGTGAAAATCTTCTAACGAATCGATCTTTTGATCCATGTTCTTTAGATACTTATCAGGAAGCTCTGCTTCTGTGATCAATCCTTCGTTTATCAATTGCCGCGGTGTCTTACCTTCAAAAGCAGCAAATGCATTGTCATAATTAATTAAATCATTTGCATGTCGGTCAAACATATCTCTTGTAAATTGTGTTGTTGTCACATTTCCAGAATTGACCGCTTTTTTCGCAGCTGCATCCAATGCTTGGAATCCAGCATTGATTGATCTTGCAAATGATTGCCGATATTGGCCGTCAGTCATCATACGGGATTCGATATAACTTAACATCTTAATCCAATATGAATAATGGCTGTGAGTTTGATTTGAAAACAGTATCGCGACATGCTTATGAATGCTCTTGATACCACCATGACTCAAATCATCAGCATCAAATACGGTGATACCATTCTTATATGCATAGAAGATATATTGCGATACCAATATGGATTGTAGTTTAGATATCGTATCAATCGTAGCATCATCATTTCCGGAATCCGAAGATATGGATGTCGCATATTTCTGATTCAGATTTGTATGGAATGTTACATCAATCGACATGTCAAACTGATCCGCAGGTTTTTCAGTTGTCAATGTACCATAATCTGAAACATGATAAACCTTACCAGTGACAGCATGGGTGATTGCTTTCAGATATCCAGGAATGATGTCGACGATTGTCTTTCGAACCCTACCATCAAATATTGCTGGCTTCGTGTTATAACTGTCTTCGACATATGCTGAATAATTAGATGGTCCATGCATCTGAGTTTGATCACCAAAGATTTTTTTGAACTTTGGATTTAGTAACAGTTTTGAGAACACGGTATTTGACATATTTGTGATGGCTTCATGGCTCATCTCATCTAATGCTGTCAATCCCGTTTTGTCCATGACACTTTTCAACAAACTTCTTCGAGAAGAAGTGAATTGATTCATCATGGAGCCGAATACACTTTGTAGTGTAAGGTTTCCGTTTTCATCAAATACAGAAGTACGACGATCCTGCTGTGCCAATTTTGATTCCTGAATACCGATAATCTTATCCAGAGTTTTCGTCATATGCTGAAGATGTGTCTGTGTTGTATGTAGGCCAGCCAATATTTCAGACGATCGTTGTTCTATCGTATTAAGAATCTCTGCAGTTGTATGAACTTCGGCTTCGTATGTTTTATTTGCGATACGATACATCTCGCGAGTTTGACCAACACCGATGTCTTTCATATCATCAGCACTGAGCGCTGATGATGTTGTATCATCATCAATCTCTGTACCGAATCCAGCATCAAAGTCATCATCTTCTGCAGCAAAAGAGGAACTTTCACCAAACGTTTCTTGTTGTTTAAACCAGTTGGTCACAGACCGCAAAGTTTCGCCACTTTTCAGACGTTTGACTGTTGATTTAACAGTCTTCACACCACCCATTACCGTGTTTTGAATTTCAACAGATGTTCTGACGATATCTGTTATATCAGATGCTGTTTTTGATGTATGGGTGATATCATTCAAAAATCCAACCATTAAGTTCGGCATACTTATTCACTCCTTTCGTTTAAAATGATAGAATGGATTGGGCTCATATGAGCCCAATCACACTCCATCTATATTATCATTATCCCACAGATAGTCTTTCGACAGATTGTGGAATGTCATCATTGGAGAAGCCGCTAGCTTCATCTCCTCTGGTTGATAATCCCATAGAGCTAGCTGATTGTTGGTTACGTTTTCGTTGATTCCTCTCCTTCATCAACGTTAGCATATTTTCGAGTATAGATTCGATTTTCTCAGATCGTACGTTATAAGTATTTGTCAAAATTGCGTTGATCGGATCACTACCATCGACAGGCTGTTGTGCAGCGTACTGATTTACGATGATAGGCGAAGCAGACTGATCAGATGCGTCAGCCATTGACATGATTTGATCTGCAATACTTCCACCGAGATCGATGCCCGGAATAACTGTCGATTCATCACCACTACCGGCAACCGAATTCCACCATGAAGAGTCTCCAACCGCAGTAGATGCACTACCGGCCCAACTGCTACCACCGCCACTATGGTGGAATCCTATATTATTAGCAGTAGTTACAGTTGTCGGGAATGATGTATTCGTTCCTGGATTGATTACGTTGGTTCCGTTGTTACCGTCCGCTGGTGTGACCTCCCAAAGCTTTACGCCATTGCGAATAGCATTATCGACTATTTGTGAACTAAGAGCATATTTAATACTTTCCGGACTGTATTTTCCATTGACCCATCCAATCTTTCCAGTGTGGCTCAACTTTCCATAGTTGGAATTATATTCTCGAGTTTTCTTCTTTGC
>CAMJFV010000073.1 GCA_946405045.1 uncultured Bacteroidales bacterium
AGCCAGTCTTCTTAATTCTGTTGCAAAGATCTTGATCTTCATAGTACATGAAAAAGGTTTCGTCAAAACCACCGACTTTGTCGAACGTCTCTTTCTTCATCATCATTGCTGCCCCACATGAATAAGCCACTTCTAATTGTTTGTTGTTGTGGTTGTATTCAAAATCGCTGCCATATAATATCTTATATGGTATTCCAAATAAAGCAAAATTGAGTTCGGTTATAATTCCGTCGCCTGCACGTCTGAAAGAGTGGGTCGGTTTTGTCTCTGCGTTTATTAGATTTGGACCGATCACTCCTATTGTTTGGTCTGCTTTGAGGCAATCAAGCAACTTCTTGATGGAATTGTCGTGACATATTGTGTCTGGGTTCAAAAGAAAAACGTATTTACCAGAGCTCTCCTTTACAGCGGCATTGTTAGCTTTGCCAAAACCATAGTTGTCGTCTAGTTTAACAACCTTGATGGCTTCATCATTAATAAGTTTCTGGAGATCTTTGTCATCCATGGAGTTGTTGTCAGCAACTATTATCTCGTAGTCGATGTCTTTTGTGTGACGACGTACGCTCTCTACCGACGTCATTACTTGGTCGGCAGTGTTATAGTTAACATATATTATGGACAACTCCTTTTGTTGCATTTTTAGTTGTTTGTCAGTATTCCCTATTATACTATACTGCAAATTATATTGCAAAAATAGTTTTTCAATTTTGATTATCCAACTATTGACCTATAATCATACTCACACCACTGTATGCCAAAAAGATATAAATCATTTTAAGTAGCAATCCGTTGTTCATTTTGTTGTAGATGTGGGCACCTATCCACATGCCTGTCAGACAGCCAGCTATGGCGATGAAATAATTCTTGCCGACTTCCGCTGTGATTATACCTTCTCCTGCACGTAGTATCGTCATCCATAGGTTGCCGAGAAGAAAGAAACATTGTGTCTGTGCCATATATTCTTCTTTTGTCCCTTGTGTTGAGAGGTAATAATAGACGACGGGAGGTCCCTGCATTGAGAATAGTCCGCCCATCAATCCACTCAAACTGCCTAGACTAATGGTATTAAACCAGTTTGGGATAATTTTAATGCCATCCTTTTTGAAAAAGGTAAAATAGATCGACAACAGAATTAATGTAATGCCTAAAATTATTTTAAGCCACGATGCGTCTGTGCCAAACATCACGTATGAGAAGAATGTGCTTGTAGGTATAAATACGATTAAAAGGGGCCAAATGAAACGCCAATTAAGCGATTTTCGTAGATTCCAGACTGTTATCAGGCTTAATGTTGCTGCCATCATTGATGATAGTGAGACAATGCTTTTGTAGTCTCCCTCCATTACACCAAGCAAAAAAAGCAATGGTATTAGAAAAATGCCGAATCCAAATCCTACAGTGCGCTGTACAAATCCTGCGCCGCATGCACATACTATCAAAAGAACGTATTCCACTTTGTGTTGTATAATCTACTGTGGTCAATTATAAAACTTGAGAAAGACGGTGAAATCGCCGTCTTTCTCAGAATATTTTGCTCAATTATTAGCTGTTCTGCGGAAATACAAGTTTGTATCCTTTTCCGTGGACGTTGATAATCTCAACTTCTGGATCATCTTTCAAACGCTTTCTCAATTTTGTGATGTAGACATCCATACTTCTTGCGTTGAAGTAGCTGTCTTCTTCCCAAATAGTTTTCAATGCCATGTTACGCTCAAGAATTTCATTTGAGTTCGCACAAAGAAGGGCAAGCAGGTCACTTTCTTTTGTAGTCAACTTGTCTTCAACTCCGTTTATTGTAAGAGTCTGTTTGTTGGTATCGAAAATGAACTTTCCAAATTTATATGTGGCATCTTCTGTAGGGCGTTTAGCTCCAGCACGACGCAATACGGCCTCAATACGGAGAAGAAGCTCTTCCATACTGAATGGCTTTGTGATGTAGTCGTCGGCACCGATATGGAATCCTTCCAAGATATCTTCTTTCAGTGTTTTTGCTGTAAGGAAGATGATAGGCACAGTTGTATTTGTCGCTCTGATTTCTTTGGCCATTGTGAATCCGTCTTTGATTGGCATCATCACATCTAGTACGCAAATGTCGAAATATTGTTCTGAAAATGTCTGGTAGCCAGCCGCACCGTCTTTCTTCAAAACCACCTCATAACCCTTTGCTTCCAAATATTCGCAAAGTAGCAAACCAAGATTTTCGTCATCTTCACATAGAAGAATTCTTGTGCTGTTTTTCTTGTCGCTCATAATCGTAATATATTACGTTAATACTCTTATTTTATTTCTGTTTTTCTTCGATTTTTGGTATGCGTATTGTGAACGTTGTCCCTTCTCCAAATATGCTGTCGCATGTTATTGTTCCTTTATGGTCTGTGACAACTTTTTTCACATAAGCCAAACCAAGTCCGAATCCTTTTACATTATGTACGTTTCCTGTAGAGACGCGGAAAAACTTGTCAAAAATTTTCTCCTTGTCTTCCGGCTTTATTCCTATACCGTTGTCTTTCACAGTGATGATGACATGTGTCTCATCTTCCGCTGTGTTTACCTCGAGATGTGGAATTGCCTCTGTGTATTTAAGAGCATTGTCCATTAAATTGTAGATGATGTTTGTGAAATGCACTTCATCTGCTAAGATAAATGGATAATTTGCTTCTAATGATGTGTCAATGTCTCCTCCTTTGTCTTTGACTTTAATCATAAAGTTAGATGTCACTTTTATAATCAGTTCATTGACATCAATTTCTTTAAGTTTAAGCGCTGAACTTTCTTTTTCCAAGATAGACATCTGCAACACTTTTTCGATTTGTTGAGTAAGACGTTGTGTCTCATCGCTGATTGTTTTGCTAAGATGGGCAAGCATGCGTGGCGTTTTCGGTATACTCTCGTCGCTCAGCATTTGTGAAGCAAGGGATATTGATGATACAGGAGTTTTAAGCTCATGTGTCATGTTGTTCATGAAATCGGTACGCATTTGTGTCAACCTTTTTTCTCTCGAAATCATCATAAGTGAAGTTATGAATATAAGCAAAAGAAGAAAGAATATGATGGTCGTTGGTAGTACAAGTCTAATAGTATTGTAAACGTATTTATTTTTTGTTGGGAAATATACTTTCATATAGTTGCCTGTAGGATATGGGTCGTTTATAAACAGCGCCTGGCTATATGTGTTTTCCACATTTTCTCCGTTGAATCCTTTGGAACTATACACTTCTACACCATCACTTGAATAGACTGCCACATAGTGAGGCAGGTCAAGTCCACGTTGTTGCATTTCTTTGTCCAACAATTCTGTCAGATGGTTGAAGTCGATACGCTCTGATATATGGCGAGAATAGTTTTCTCCTAGCAGACGAAGCAACACATTGTCAAGAAATTGGCGCTCATGGTTGAATCTGTCTCTCAACTTCTTCTGAAGAAGGTGTGATGTACCTTGCAAAGTGTTTTTCCCACTTGTTGTCTGAAGATACACTTTAGGCTTTATACGTACGCAACTTTTATCATTGTTAGCGTTAAACTCGGTAAATTTAAAGATCGCTTGCAACTTTTTATGATCGTCAGAGAAAAAGGTAATCTGGCTTGTGTCTCGTTCTTCCAATTCTGATTCAATATTTTCAGCCAAAAATCGCATCGTCTCCTCTTCCTCAAGAATCTGGGTGATACTGAATAGGCACATGCGGACGTTCTCGTTGAATTGGTCTTCTCTCATGTTTGCCGTCATTTTGATATACGACGACTGAAGCACAAGTAAGCCTACGAACGCGATTACCATGATGCCTGTCAAACACACTATTCCGAGACTCTTTCTCATCTGTCTAAAAAGTTTTAATCAAAAGTAACGTTTTAAATTTAACATTTCGACATATTTAACAAACTTTAATAGCATTCAGAAGGGAAAAAAGCTTATTTTTGTGTGATAAATTGAGATTTGGGGACAAAATGGGTATTCCTACTATTATAACTGATTTGGCGCTTATAATGATTGTGGCGAGTATATCAACTGTTATTTTTAAATGGTTGAAGCAGCCTATAATCCTTGGCTATATAGTTGCAGGTTTTTTGGTTAGTAAACAGTTTGTTTTCGCTCCCGATATCATTGGAGACGCGGATGTGGAAGTATGGGCTAAAATCGGTGTCGTATTCCTGTTGTTTGCTCTTGGATTGGAATTCAGTTTCCGTAAGGTAGCCAAAGTAGGCAAAAGTGCATTGTCGGCATCTGCCATTATTATCCCTGGCATGATATTGGTTGGGTTGTCTGTTGGAAAAATGTTGGGGTGGAGCACTTCTAATAGTGTGATGCTTGGATGTATGATTTGCATGAGTTCCACCACTATTATTCTTAAAGCTCTCGATGACCTTGATCTTCGCAGCCATCGCTTTGCAAGTGTGGTACTTGGCGTGTTGATTTTTGAGGATTTGGCTGCTATCTTGATAATGGTGTTGCTTCCAACAATCGCCGCTGGACAGGCATTTGAAGGTACTGAATTTTTTTTCGCTATTCTTCGTTTAGTCTTCTTCCTTATCATTTGGTTGGTAATAGGCATTTTCTTCATTCCGTCAATACTGAAACGGACAAAGAAATTTATTAATGATGAGACTCTTCTTATCGTATCGACGGGATTATGTTTAGGCATGGTCTATTTTGCATCTGCTGTTGGATTTAGTGAGGAGTTTGGAGCATTTGTCATGGGATCTATTTTGGCGGAGACAATCGAGGCGGAGAGAATCACAAAGGTAATGACTCCGATCAAGGACTTCTTTGGAGCTGTATTCTTTGTGTCGGTTGGTATGATGATAGATCCTTCGATTCTCGTGGAGTATTGGAAGGAGATTCTTGCGATATCTATGGCTGTGATAATAGGTCAGGTTTGTCTGGGCACGACGGGAGTTCTTTTCTCTGGAGCGACGCTTAGAACGGCTATACAGTGTGGATTCAGCCTTACACAGGTCGGAGAGTTTGCGTTTATCGTTGCTCTTCTTGGTACTCAGCTGAAGCTTTGTGATGAATTTCTTTACCCTATTATTGTCGCAGTATCAGTCGTGACTATTTTCATTACTCCGTTTATGATGAAATCGGCGATTCCTGTAGTTGAATGGCTGAATGTGAAATTGCCTGAGAAATTCAGAACGATGATAGAACGTACCCAGACGAAGAAGGAAGTTGAAGGGGTGATGGCAGTCTGGAAAAATTTCCTTACCCAAATCCTTGAGATTGTTGGAATATATGGATCTGTGAGTATTGCGATTGTACTTGTATTCATAACTTACATATTCCCTAAAGTTTCTCAATTGAGTGGAGGCTTTTGGATAAATATAGTGATGACTGTGGTGAGCATTTTGCTCGTATCTCCTTTTGTGCGTGCGATAGTCGCGAAAAAAAACCATTCGGCCGAATATAAATACTTGTTTTCTGTCAATCGTAGCAATTGGGCTCCATTGGTAGGGTTGACGTTGCTAAGGGCTGCTGTCGGTGTCGTTATTATTGCATTGTTGATCGGTTATGGCCTATTGCCAGGACATTCTTTTATTTCTACAGTTATGGCAATAGGGTTACTGTTTATGATTTATCGATCGAGAGCTGTAAAATATTGGTCCATTAAGATTGAACGTAAATTTTTCTATAATCTCAATATCCGAGAAATCGAGATGCGTAGGAATATGGAGGAAAAAAGTTCTGTTTTTGAGAGTGCGGTGCTTTCAAAGAGTCTGTCCACTCACGATCTTCATTTGGCTGATTTTGTCGTGGATGCGAATGCGGAATGTTGCGATAAAACTTTGATCGAGCTTAACCTTCGACAGGTTTGCGGTGTACATGTTGTATCTATTATTCGTGGAGAACGTAGAATAAATATCCCCGGTGGAAAGGAGAAAATTTTGCCGTTTGACAAGGTCTTAGTGTTGGGCACCGATGATCAGCTGACTGCTGTTGGTAAAATATTTGGAAAACCTGCGTTTGACAATGCCACGATACAGAAAAAAGAGGTCAGTGTGGAACAATTGATAATCAAGAAGGGTTCTATACTGGAGGGAAAGAGCATATTGGAGTCTGGAATCAGGGATAATTCCAAGTGCTTGGTTGTTGGAATAGAGCACGATGGCGAAACAACAATGTCACCAGGAATACATACAAGATTCTGTGTCGGTGATATAGTGTGGATTGTTGGTGAGAAGGATAGAATACAGAATTTGATACAGAGTACGCTTACATCTATTGATTTTAAGTAACATGAAAGAACATTTGCCTCTATTACACCATATGATCGACGGAGTTGTTGAAGTCGGAACAGATGAAGCAGGTCGTGGTCCGTTGGCTGGACCTGTGTATGCGGCAGCGGTGATTCTTCCGGATGATTTCTATTTGGAGGAGCTGAATGATTCAAAACAGCTTACAGAAAAGCAACGTTATAAACTACGTCCGATAATTGAGGAAAAGGCGGTTGCGTGGGCATTGGGCATCTGTACGCCGGAGGAGATAGACAAGTATAATATCCTTCAATGCTCAATAATGTCGATGCATCGTGCTATTGAAGCTCTTGGAATAGAACCACAACATATTATTGTTGACGGTAATAAATTTCGTCCATACAAGAATATCCCATACCATACAGTTGTAGGTGGGGATGGTAAGTATTTGTCGATTGCTGCAGCGTCGATCTTGGCTAAAACCTATCGTGACGATTATATGATGAAGATTGCGGAGGAATATCCTATGTATGGATGGGCAAAAAACAAAGGCTATCCGACTAAAGCTCATCGTGAAGCGATAGCTCAGTTTGGCCCGTCGCCATATCATAGAAAATCTTTCACTTTACTTCCATGCCAGCAACCGATTGATTTTGGAGAATAATTTGGTTGGGAATATCTTTTTTATTCCTCCATCGATTTTTTGATTCTTTTTCTAAACTCATTCAATGTCTCACCGGTAATTTTTTTGAATGTGCTGCTCATGTGGCTGCTACTTGAAAAACCGCAGGTGTTAGACAAGTATTCGAGTTCTCTGTCAGGGTTTTCCAAGAGCATTTTTTTTATTTTCTCAACCCTCAAATTGGCAATGAATTCAAAGAATGTGCTATGGTAGGTGGTATTGATAAATCCTGAAACGTATGTGCGATTAGTTCCAATTTTATTAGCAATATCATTAAGAGTAAGTCCAGGCTGAAGGAAACCCTCCTCGTCTATCCATTTCTTTATTCTTTGAGCAATAGGAGATTCTTCGCTAAACAGACATTTCTCTGCTTTAGTTGTGGTGGTGTCATTTGTGTTACCTTCTTTTGTCGCTGTTTTTTCTAAATTAATTGATGGCACGCAAGCAAAACGTGTTCTTCTTATAGACTCAATGGATTTCTCTTCCTCTGTCCTTTTCAAACTGAAATACAGACGCTCGGCATGAATCTGGTATTTGTTCAATGAATGCACAACGTAGAAATACGCTAATGCGGCGAAAAAGAAAAATATAGCGATTGTTATTTTCTCGGAGTAGCATAGAAGTACTCCGCTCAAACAGAATACGATAATGGCCAATGACGCATCATATGTCCAATCGATATAAAGAAAAATATAGTCGGAGTACTCTTCTTCCAGATGAAACATTGCTCGTCTATATAGTTGTCCGAACTTCACTACCCAATAGCCACAATGTGAGATAAATACCACAGCAAAAGCGATGCCGACAAATTTATTGTTGTATCCTAGTCCATTTGTGATAAAATTTACCAAAAGCATACTGGAAAGAAATATCGAGGCGTCTATTATGACCTTTTTTTTCGTCAGGAAGTCGGGAGCGATCAACGGAATAACCATCCAGACCCATTGTATGCCCATTAAGTAGAAAAAGGAGAGCATCATGCATTTTATTCCAGTATCTCCTTTTGTGACGTCGACAGAGAGAAGTATCAGACTGAGAATGGTAGTGGCCATGGCAATGTTTCCAGCAAGCAGTTTCGACCTTCTAAGAATCTTAAAAGGCAAAGTGTCTGCCACGAGATTTGTCCTATTATATAGGGTTAGAGCTAGCCCTAAGGAGACAAATGCTGTGCCGGATAGTATAGCTATGTAGATTGTTTCAAGTTTCATAGGTTGCCCCTTTTATCTCTTATCTCTCTGTCTTTATTGTATCAACCTACCAATTCAAATGATTTTGCTACTTCAAGTGCCTCGTCCTCATGCTGCTCCATAATCTCTCTCTCTCCTGGGCCTTTGTCGTTGATGCCGCATAAATGTAAAACTCCGTGGATGACGACTCTGAAAAACTCAGATTCGAATGAAGTGTTGAATTTCTCGGCATTTGTCGCGATTGTGTCGACACTAATTACCATGTCGCCAGAGATGACATCTCCTTCAGTATAGTCGAATGTAATAATATCTGTGTAATAATCGTGTTGAAGATACTCTTTATTCACTTCCAAGATATGGTCGTCAGAACAAAACAAGTACGATAAATCTCCCACTTTTTTCCCATGAAGCTCCGCCACTTTTTTGATCCATGCTGAGACGTTCCTTTTCTTAATCTTTGGCATTTTGATCTTCGAATGCTCTTTGTCGTATGTAATAGCCATTATCGTTGTGTTTTGAGTAAGATTCCCA
>CAMJFV010000074.1 GCA_946405045.1 uncultured Bacteroidales bacterium
CGAGCTGAATTTTCTTATTCAGATGAGGCAATCCTCATATCACATCCTCGATTAGGATTGGAAATCACTCTATATCAGTAATATATAGCCTATGCGATATTGTGCTGTAATCCCAATATACAACAACTCAAAGACAATCAGTGAAGTCGCAAAATCTGTGACACAGTTTGTTGATAGAGTCTATGTTGTGGATGATGGCAGTGATGATGAGACAAAATCTGTTTTGTCGGAATTAAGCAGTCAGGAAGACGGAATAAAAATCCTCACTTTGTCTGTTAATAGCGGCAAAGGCAAGGCTCTGACAGCAGGTTTTGCGGAAGCTTATGCTGATGGCTATGATTATGCTGTGGCTTTAGACGCTGATGGACAACACTTCGCTGATGATATCCCTGTTTTGATAGCAAAAGTGTCGGACGAGAAATCGACATTGGTGTGTGGAGTGAGAAATATCACTACGCAGGAGAATATGCCGTCGAAAAATACCTTCGCAAACAAATTCTCGAATTTCTGGTTTAAGGTGGAGACGGGAAGGGAACTTCCTGACACTCAATGTGGATTCCGCGTCTATCCGTTGAAGGAGATTGTGAAAAGACATATTTTCTCGAGCCGTTATGAAGCTGAGTTGGAGATGCTCGTGAGATTATGTTGGGCTGACGTGGATATCCAGACTGCCCCGATCAAAGTCTATTATGCACCTGTCGGCGAGCGAGTCACACATTTCCGTCCATTCGCAGATTTCTCAAGAATATCTGTAATGAACACTGTACTATGTACGGGAGCATTGTTCTACTATTGGCCTAAAAAACTGTTTAGATATGTGTGCGGAAAATGATCAGAATAGCAATCAGGAGACGACTCAGAAGTTGACGTGGAAGCAGCGACTGAAGAAATTCCTCACGTCGGATTTTGATATCAAGCATGAGAGCAATGAAAAAGTGGCGGCTGCGATAGCTGTCGGTGTGCTTGTCGGAATACTTCCGATATGGGGATTCCAGATGATGGTTGGGGTCGCGATAGCACAGTTTTTCGGATTAAACAGACTTGTGGTTTTGGCAACGTCTAACATATCCTTGCCTCCGATGATAGTAGGTATTTTATATGGTTCGTATCAATGTGGATGCATGATTTTCGACGATTCGCCTACTGTTTCAATGGACGGTATATCATTGGATATGATGCTTGCCAGTGGAAAGTGTTATTTTGTTGGAGCGATAATATTAGCAATAATTTCTGCTGTTATTGCATACATAATCAGTTTTTTATTACTACATTTGCTCCGAAGAAAAACACAACAACAATGATATTTCCAGAATTTCTGCAACAAGGTGATTTGATCACTATTGTGTCTCCAAGTGGAGCTATAGACGGCGAAGTGATTGAGCAGGCGGCAGCTGCCATTCGTCGGTTGGGCTACTCTGTAAAGATCGCGGAGCATGCCAAAGGTAAACATCATCGTTTTTCGGCGACAGATGAGGAAAGACTTGCGGATTTGCAGTCGGCTCTTGATGATCCTCAGACGCGAGTGATTCTCTGCGGTCGTGGTGGATATGGTCTTACTCGTATTGTTGACCGTCTTGATTTCTCTAAGTTTGTAGAGAACCCTAAGTTTGTTGTGGGATTCAGTGACATCACAGCTCTACATGCAGCGTTGCTGACTAAGGCTAAATGTTGCTCTGTTCACGGACAGATGGCGAAAGCATTTGTAGGTTATGATGCCACATTAGATAAGAAAGATGCGGAAAACCCTGAGGTTGCGGAATCAGTGGAAGAATTATTGAATATTTTGACGGGAGTCCGCCGTCGCCAGACATATTTCTCTTATAATCAGCGTAGCCGAGTGGCAAGGGATAAGGTGAAAGGACGATTGTTTGGTGGAAATTTGAGTCTGATCTACGCTCTTCGTGGTACGGAACTAGATATCACAAAGCAAAGCGGTATCCTATATATAGAAGACATCGGCGAAAGAATGTATTCGATCGACCGAATGATGCAGAACCTGCGTATGAGTGGAGTGTTCGGACGCATCAAAGGTTTGGTGGTAGGAAAATTCACAGATACCGATATTGACAGCTCGTTTGGAAGTATCGAAGACTTGATCTTCAATGTGACCAAGGGTTATGATTTCCCAATCCTGTTTGATATCCCGTTCGGTCACGTCGACAGAAACCTTCCTATAATAAATGGTTCTGTGGCGACAATTGCAGCCAACGCATTGACATTCAAAACAAAAAAATAATATCCGTAGGGGTAGACCTTGTGTCTACCCCTTATTTTTTGCCTTGAGTCTACCCTTATTTTTTTGC
Organism: uncultured Bacteroidales bacterium; assembly: GCA_946405045.1. Lineage (GTDB taxonomy): Bacteria > Bacteroidota > Bacteroidia > Bacteroidales > Paludibacteraceae > UBA1723. Next base: position 2,304 of record CAMJFV010000074.1, read on the forward strand.
CACTTAAACAATTTTTGATATGCGTCGTGAATTTGTAGATAATTGAAAAAACATTATCTTTGCAAAAACAAAAAAATAGGATTATGTCAACATTAATAGCAAATCCGATATACGATTCGGTATTCAAGTACATGATAGCCAATGAAAAAGTGGCTAAGATTTTATTGTCAGCCTTGCTGAAGAAGAATGTGGTCAAGGTTGTACAGTTGAACAATGAATATAATCTTCCTGTCTCGGATGATCTTTCAATTTGTCGTATAGATTTTGGAGCCACTGTCAGTGAGGAAATTACGCTTCCAGATGGAAAAGTGGAAGTGAAGGAGAGTGTGATCACGATAGAATTGCAGAAGGTATATCTGCCGAGTGAGATATTGCGTTTCCGCCAATACACAGGCACTCACTATTGTAATCCTAACATGGTGCATCCAGTGAAATACGATACAGTCAGGGAGGCTGCAGATCCGATGATTTCTGTATATATCCTTGGTCACAAGTTGGATGTGATAAATGAGTGTGTCTGCTATATTAGCCGAGAATATCGTGATTATAATGGTAAAAAACTCGATGTCTTGGATCCATTTGCTGAATCATTGACTCATGACAGTATAATAGTACAGGTGCCGCTTTTGCCAAATGACCATATCAGAAACCGTGCTGAAGAATTGTTACAGGTAATAAACCAGTCGAAGCAAACAAGTGACAGACATTTTCTTTCTATTGATGAAGATCGGTATTCTGGTGACGAAGAGATGCAGGAGGTGATACGTACTTTAAAAGGTGCTGCCTGTGATTCAGATATCCGACGGACAATGCAACTGGAGGATGAAATCTTGGGTGAATTGAAGAATAAGGATCTGACAATCAGAATGCAGGCTGAACAATTGGCGGAACAGAAAGAACAATTGGCGGAACAGAAGAAACAGCTTGCTTCTATGGCTCGTAAACTTCAGAAAAAAGGACGAAGTATTTCGGAAATTGCTGAATTTATGGAGATTCCAAGGGATGTTGTGAAAACCTTGTTAGAGAACTGATTTTGAATTTCAGAAAAAAATAAATGCCTATCGACGTGATTGGCATTCAAAAAAATGTAGAGACATCGCATTGCGGTGTCTCTACATTGTGATATGACGTATTGATTATTTCTTGCTCTCTATGATGTTGTTTATCTGAACAAAATACTCATCTCTTTTTAGATTGACTTCGTTGCGGGCTTCTTTGATAGCATCTATACAATTGTTGAAGGCATCTTTGCACTCTTCCCAGTAACGGTTTCTTTCTCCTGTATCATCATTTGAGATGTTCATGCCACTTATTGCGACTTCTACTTGCGACACATAATCGTAGGCTTTCCGCATGTTTTCGGATGCTTCAAACATATCCTTCAGCTGGTTCTTCAACTTTGTCAGATACGAAGAGGCTCTTTGTGTGTTGCAACCTTTGTCGTTTGTGGCAGCCTCTTTGGCCTGCTCTAATTCAGTACGTGTCTCCTTCAAAGTATTCATCAAGTTGACAGAAATGTTTTCTGCATACTGCTGGTATGCTCTGTATTTTTTCGTCATTTTGACAAACTGCTCTTGGGCGTTTTGTGTGGTGAAGTAGACGGTGTTTTCTCCGAATGTGGCAGAATATTTTTGCTCTGTTGATTGAGAAACAGCAGTTTCTGCCTCAGCAGCGTAACTTATCTGGCCGCAAGTACAGCCGAAAAATATGATGAAATGGAATAGACGTAGTTTCATGAATATATTATCTTTAATAGATTTAGCCCAAAGATATAAAATCAATCTGAATATTTTAACAGATTCATGTTTTTTGCACGATAGTATTGGATAAAATGTAGGGGCAGATAGTTCCCCTTTGTTTCAATGAGCTCCTCTTAAGCGAGCACTTGTGGTGAGGATATGGTGTTCTGCACTTAACAATCCTCATATTTTTATTGTAGAGTTAAATATTTAATTAAGCTTAAATAGCTTATTAATATCCCTACAATTTGACATTGTTACGAATTATTCCAATAAAATATAGTATTTTTGCGTCTACGGAATACAATATAGAATATGAGTAAATTTTCAGTCATAATACCTGTCTACAATCGTCCCGATGAGGTGGTTGAACTGTTGGAGTCGCTCACCAGGCAGACTGCTCAGTGTGATGTTGAGGTGATTATTGTGGAGGATGGATCAAAAAAGAGATGCGAAAACGAGGTGGCAGCTTTTGCCGACCGTCTAAATATCGTTTACCATTATCAGGATAATACTGGTCCGGGTGGGGCTCGTAACACTGGTGCCAAACTGGCTACTGGTGAGTATCTTATTTTCTTTGATTCAGACGCGATCCTTCCCGACACTTATTTTGAGAGTCTGATGGCTCATTTGGAGGAAGAACCTCTAGATTGTTTCGGAGGTCCCGACCGTGAGCATGAGGATTTTACTCCTATCCAAAAGGCGATTTCGTATTCTATGACTTCAATCCTGACGACGGGTGGTATCCGTGGAGGAAAGAAGAAAATGGATAAGTTCTATCCACGCAGTTTCAACCTAGGTGTACGTCGCAGCGTTTTTGATAATATCAATGGCTATGCGGATATGCGTTATGGTGAAGACGTGGATTTCAGCATGAGAGTGGTGGAGAGCGGTTGCACTGTCGGACTCGTGCCTGATGCATTTGTGTTCCACAAGCGTCGCAACACGTTCAAGTCGTTCTTCAAACAGGTGTTCTGCTCGGGCACTGCACGTATCGCTTTATCTGAACGTCACAAAGGGGCCATGAAGCTGGTTCACATGCTTCCTGCCGCATTCACGTTGGCTGTGCCTGTCAGCATTCTTCTTGGCATATTCGTATGGTGGGGATTCGCTCTTGTGGTGCCTTGTTATCTTTCGTTGATTTTCCTTCATTCATTGGCGACGACGAAATCCATCCACGTCGCATTGCTAAGCATCGGCACCAGTTTCATACAGCTGTTTGGCTATGGCGCTGGATTCCTTACTGCATTCTGGAAGAAAAAAGTGTTGGGGCAGACTCGTTATGTGCCTTTTACTAAGACATTCTATGAATAAAATAGCCGTCAGAGTATAAAAATCGTTTAAAATGTTATATTTGTAAGGAATTTTAAATCATATATATCATGAAAAGATTTTTTAGGACTTTAATTTTTGCGGCTGTTGCCGCTGTAGCTACCGTTTTGATTTCGTCTTGTAGACATGGTGAGGAGGATGATCCCAAAACTCCAGTTCAACCAATGTCAGGTGCTACAGCAGAAGCCTTTTACAAAGGATTGACATCTAACCCATCAAGAACCATTTTGATTGACACTCGTACTACTGAGAAGTACAATAAGTCTCATGTTAAGTATAATGGCAATCCGGTTGTGGAAGCAATCTCGATGCCTCTGACTGACAATGTTTTTTATGATAATGATCATCAGTTTTACAAGGATGTTGAGAAGTTAGATCCTGATCATTCTAAATTCATCCTTATTACGGATGAAGGATCAAGTCCTTTGGTTCTTAAAGTAGGTGGTGTCCTTAGTGGAATGGGCTGGAACAAAGAGAGAATTTATCTTTTGATGAATTCTACTTCTGACTTCTTAGAGAAGTATCCGGAATTGGATTCATCAAAGCAGTAAGAATAAGATGATTTAATGAGTTTGTTGAAGAAAATAGGAATAATTGCATTGGCAACGGTGGGAATAATCCTGCTGTTGCTTTTGTTGTTATGTGGATTGCTCACAATTCCGTCTTTCCAGACTTCTATCACTCAGAAAGTAACCGATGAACTAAAATCTCGGTTTGGTGTCGACATCTCCGTAGGCTACGTCGGCATCAATTTCAAGGGTAATATTGTGATGGAGGATCTCTATCTTCCCGATTGCAATAAGGATACTCTTGCCTACATACAAAGATTGGAGGCCGGTTTCAACCCGGTGACTGTTTGGTGTGATTCCAAACTTACTCTGTCGAAGGTGGCTCTCGACAGTTTCAAAATATACGTCTCGAGCAATGCTGACGTATATAATTTTGACTATCTCATAGACGCATTCTCGTCGACTGACACAACAGAGGTTGACACTACTCCGTCGAAATTCGACATGGAGTTGTCTGATATTTCCCTCAAACGGGGAACCCTGAAATATGACATCATTGACAGCTCGTATACCCAACCTGGGGTGTTCGACTACAACCATATACATCTATCTGATGTCCTGATCGCAGGATATCTGAAATCAATACGCACTGACAATCTTCGGGCTGAGATCTCCCAACTATCTGCGTTTGATGATCTCACCCACGTCAGAATCAATGATTTGAAAGTCCTTGATTTCGCTATGCTGACGGATGGATTCTCATCAAAACAGATCTATCTCCAGACTCCTAAATCGTCGTTGACAATCAACGATGTCGCCTGGACATATCCAGCGATTCTCGACAATATTGACGATGCTGTCCACCGTGGTGAATATAATGTGGATATCGCACCGTCGACGGTGGTACTTTCAGAGATCGCTCCTTTCGTCCCTGCTTTGGCTCAATACCATTCGCCAATCAACTTGTATATGTCGGCAAAGGGAAATCTGCCGACGGTGGATGTGAGTGTGCTGCAGGTGGATTGTGAGGATGCCTCACTGCATGCGGTGGCTTCGATGAGCGATTGCTTTGATTATGAAAATTCTGATTATAACGCAGATATCCTGCTTTCTGCCGACAACGGGGATGTTCTCGCTATGGTGGATACTTCGTTGACAAAAAACGATATTGTCAAGAGACTATTCCCGTTTGCCACAAACCTGAAGGCGAATGGAAAACCATGCGATTTGAAATTTAATTTGGGCGCGAACACTCCAGTCACCAAACTGAAGAGTGTGGGAAACCTTGTATATAATAAGAAAGCCGACGTGTTGAATCTCCTGGCTTCACTTGCCACTGACACTGCTGATATAGCAAAACTGATCGGTGATACCACACGTATGAAAGCCAAACTTGATGTCGATGCTAATCTCTGTGTCTCAGACACTGGTCTGGTGGTGCGTGCCACAGGTGCTGTGCCATATATTGCGTATGATAAGATAGTAGCGACGTCGCTGAAGATAGAAAAAGCATCCTACTCATCTGAGTCTGCCACTGCCGACATATCTTTTGAAGAGCCGTTCGGTTCGGCAGTTTTGTCTGCTTCGTTCATTCCGTCGGAAAAGAATATCTATTTGGTGAACGGAGGAGTGAAGGATTTTTCTCCATACAGGCTTGGTGTCATGGATTCCACATGGAGTGAGCTTGCTATATCCCTCAATATTGATGGTCGTACAATCATGTCGTCTCTCAACGATGCAGTCGGACATGTGGATATAGACTCTTTGATTGTGAATAATGGAAAGAAGACTCTTGATGTCGGAAAAATCACGTTGTCGTCCGACGACAGAGATTCACATCGTCAGGTACAGTTGAGATCACGTCTGCTGGATGTCACTTTGGGCGGACGGTATGATGTCAATGCAGTAGAGGCGAGTGTGGTGAAAATCCTTCATCCGTATCTTCCTACGTTTTTCGACCATAAGATTCTAGAGGGAATCGACACCACTGTCTACAATAATGATTTTGATTTGAATCTTGATGTGAAGGATGTGGCTCCTGTCTGCGAATTCTTCAATATTCCATTGTCAGTGACAGGAATGAAGATGGCACTCAACATTTCCGATTCTTTGAGCCGTATGGGAGCGTTCGTAAATGCCGACAGTATCGTCTACAATGGAATCGTGGCAAAAGATATAGATTTCTCGTTCAAGCAGAAGAATAAAATGTATGTTGGTGACATTCAGACGATAGTGTATGCCAACGAAATGAAACCGATAAAGTTTGATCTCTCTACAGAGTTGGAGAACGACGTCGCTCTGACAAATTTCGTGTATGATAATTTCGATGAGGAGCAGAAGATTGAGGGAGATATCAAAGCGTTGCTAACATTCCCGAAAGACTCTGTGACGAAAGAGATCCTGCTGAAGACGTTCTTTATGCCGAGCGACCTTCTGCTTCGTGACCTACTCATCGGTTTTGAACCGTCTGTGATCACGACAAAACAGGATGGCTATACGAAAATCGAACATTTTGGTTTGACG
>CAMJFV010000075.1 GCA_946405045.1 uncultured Bacteroidales bacterium
TTAAAATAGAGAGGGGATTCTTTTTACGGAATCTTCAGTATTCTTTTTTGTATCTTTGTGGCAAATATGTATGATATCGGTTTGCGAGCCTGTGGGGTGAGCAGACTGTTTGTGAAAAATTTAAGATATACGATATGAAAAAATATTTGTCGGTTTTGATTGCCTTGATGGTGTGTGCGTTCGCATCAGCACAGGATACAATCATGTTTCGTAATGGTAGAGTAGAGGCTGTGAAAGTGATGGAGGTAGGATTAGGTAAGGTCAAATATAAGAAGATCAGTAATCCTGACGGCCCATTGTTTTTGCTTGATGAGGCTGAGGTGGAGTCTATCAAATTTCAGAATGGCGACGTGGAGTCATTTGACCCTCTCCCAGAAGAGACCCCTGTCCCAATGCGAAGAAGGCATGTGATGGTGAAGGCTGGTCCGGTATTTATAGAAAGGACACGACCTGTGAATCCGAATGAAGCGACTGACAGGACTGTTAGCACAAGTGTTTTTGTGTCTCGTCCGATGAACCTTACCAAATCTCCTTTGAGATATCGTAAGGATTCTCCATCCGCAATCGCTTTTGGTTCGGATTATATTTCAGAACAGGAGGCGTATGAATTGTTAGGTCATGACTACGATATGTTCCGTGAAAATGTACGTTGCTACCGTTCAGGACGTGCGATGTGGATTGCCGGAATCGGATTGTTTGTTGTGTCAGGACCTATCGCTATTGGAGCTGATCTAAATAATTCTCATGTTGCCAGACACGTCTCATTGACGGCATTGTGTTCTGGTGCTGTATTGTTTTCTGTAGGAATGGCGAGATTTGTGATAGGGAAAAGAGGATTTAAGAATGTCTTGATGGACTACAATTACGACTATAATACAAAAAGACAGAATGTGTCGGAATTGAAATTCGGTTTGACTGGAAATGGATTAGGGTTGAATCTGACATTCTGAATATGAAAGCAAATGGGGATGATATAAAAAGTAAAAGACGTGAGTAATCACGTCTTTTTTTATTTGTCTTCAGGAATATTTTTCAAGGATTTCAGTATTCCATTTTTTCCTTTCCTCATCGAAGATCCAGCCCCACTTATTAAAATATTTGATCATATTTTTCATGTGGATAAGAAGCATTTTATGGCTTTTGTATGAAGCTGCGCAGTGTTTGTGAGTCACTACTGCTCCTGGCCAGAACATTGTGCGGAAATGTTTGTGCATGCGACGTGTGATGTCGATATCTTCAGGATACAGGAAGAATCTCTCATCGAACAGACCTACTGTGTCAAAACATTTCACACGGAAGAACATGAAACATCCGTGATGGTAAGGAATGTTCATTTCTTTCTTATGGTCGTTGAACTTCAATAAATATTTGTAGTTCATTTTCTCACCCCAACTTTTAGGGAAGAATCGACGGAATATCAAATTAGCTGGAGTAGGGAGCATACGCACTGTGTACTGCTGCTCTCCGTTAGGATAAAGTACGTTTGGCTGCACCATAGCCACGTCTTCATTTTCCGACATATATTTAGTGATTGCAGGAATTACTCCCTGATTGAAATATACATCAGCATTGATGACGAGATGATAGTCGGAACCTTCTGCAATAGCTTTTTTTATAGCCACATTGTGACCTCCTCCATAGCCAAGATTCTTGCCGTTGAAGAAGTATTCCACTTTTGATAGCTTCTCGCAGAATGGACGTAGATCGTCGGATGGCGAATTGTCAGAAATGTACACATGATCAATGCCGTCTGCCAACATTGAATCTATGCATTTCTGCAATTCTTCGTGTTCAGTTATGTAGGTTACAATCGATGCTGTAATTTTCATTTCTAATCACTGCAATGTACGAAAGCAGTTAATATTACCTCCTTTTTTGAGCTACGTACTTTTTGCAAGACGCAAATATAACATAAAATTCCGATTTTCTAGTTACTTTGGCTTAAAACTACAAAGACAATTTGAATTTTCTGTCGACGAAAGTGTAGTCTAATACTCCAAATCTCACAAGTTTTGCTATAAGTTTTTGCACGTCACGTCTGTCGATATTGTGTGTTTTTGCGAATTTGTTGATAGAGAAGAGATTGTTTTCTATGTCTTTAAGAAGATCTTTCTCAGTATCTGTGAATTCTATTGTCACACCATATTGCATACCTCCTTGTTTCCACATTTCAAGATGTATTGCTGTGGCCTGGATGTTTTCGTCAGCGATTCTCACGTAGGCCCAATTCCTGTTTTCTTCGTCGATGGCAAAGATTGGCTTGCTGTCCGACTCAGGAATTATCACTTCGAGTACCGTCTTCCCGTCTACTTTATGCGGAATTATCTCGAATTCGGGATGAGGAGTGCAGTAGACATTGGCTGCCGCTTCCGCCATATAAGCCTCCTCTTCTGAACTTACACCAGATATTTTGCCATTGTCTTTTACACCGATGAGCAGACGTCCTCCCTCTGTGTTGGCGAATGCAGAGAAACTTTTAGCTATTTTTCTTGCGTCTGAAATCTCAAATTTGAAGTCTTGGTTGACGTGTTCACCCTCCTCGATCAACGAATGTATATAGTCTGCGGAATCTTGCGCTTTCATCGGATAATTTCTTTAATCAATACAAAATTAGCCAAAACGGATGATTTTTACATTTTAATTCATAATTTTGTGTGACAACCTGTAAAAAACGGTGAGTATGGCGATTCCAAAAAATAGAAGTTTAATAAGGGAAAGACGTGTGGTTGTGTCTTTGAATGAGAAGGAGTATGAGGCTCTTTCCAGTTATTGCCGTAAACATAAGATTCAGAAATCGGATTTTGTCAGACGCATTGTCTTTTCGGAAATAATGGCAAAACAATATGCTGAATCTCCTACTTTATTTGACTGATATACATGGCAGAGAATGACGATAAATATATGCAGATGGCCTTGAAAGAGGCAAAAAAAGCATTGTCTGAAGGGGAGGTTCCGATTGGAGCTGTCATTGTATGTGCAGACAAGGTTATCGCTTCTGCCCATAATCTTACAGAGACGTTGAATGATGTGACAGCTCATGCGGAGATGCAGGCGATCACGATGGCAGCAGATTACTTAGGGGGGAAATATCTGACAGACTGCACACTCTACGTCACTGTTGAGCCATGTGTGATGTGCGCAGGGGCATTAGGATGGAGTCAGATCTCACGGGTTGTGTATGGCAGTTCGGATGAGAAACGTGGATTTCAAAGGTTTGCTCCGAATGCATTGCATCCCAAGACAACCGTCACATCGGGAGTGCTAGAAAATGAATGCACGACATTGATGACCGATTTTTTCAAAAAGAGGAGATAAAAAGTAAGAGACGCACGGATGTGCGTCTCTTTTTATTTATACTACATGTCACACGATTTATATTACACGCATGTCCGTGTGGTTCTACGGCGTAATCAAAACCTTTTTGTTTCCGACAATATAGATACCTTTTGATAGAGGCACAAACAATGATGAATTTTGTTTTATTCCCACAGTTCTGTCCAGACTGCCATTGACATTGTAGATTGGCAATGAAGGGATATCCACGTCGGAATAGATCCATATTCCTCCGTCGACAGCAATTATAGTGATATCATTTGAGAGAATATTAGGCGATGAATTCTCCCACAACAATTCCATGTAGGCATAGAAAGTGCCGTCTTCTTTGCAAAAACCGATATATTTTGGATTTTCAATAGAACAATAATCGCTCAGTTTGAATTTTAGTGTGATTCCTTTCGCACTAGAGTCTGGAACATATTCCAATATCTGGTATAAACTAGTGTTTTCCAGTGAAGATGCTATGCCGATAAGCAAAGGCTTTATAATTGTGTCTACAACCGGCCATAAATCAATGGATATGATCTTTTCCTCATTGTCGACGGATTGTAGGATTCTGCCGTAATAATCCATTGGAGTCGTTTTTCCCAGCAGATTTTCGTCCTTATCGTAGATAGAATACAATGTATAATTCACATACATGATACTACTGTCACTTACTGTGACAGGGATAGAATAATTTATCTGAACTCCAGTTAATGGCTCTACCGTTATAGGTTGGATGGCAATTGTGTCGGAATCGCTACGTAAAATGAAAGTGTTGTTGTAGTCCTCATTTGTGCCATTGAGGAGCTGAAGTGCGATTGTTGTTTCATCTTCATCCTTAATTCCGTAGAACACGTGGCTGAATGTGTCTTTTGTATAGACCATTTCGGCTACAGTTTGGAAATAATTGTTGATTTCAAATAGGCCATTAATATATTTTGTTAATAGAGGTCTTTTATGCTCTATGATTTTCTTTGTTGTTCCACCAGCTGGGATGCTTAGCATCAGACCAGAGTCTTCGTTGTCAACAAGGAAATAGACATCGTTATAAAACTCAAATGGAGTAGGATTTGAGAAAGTGATTTCAAATCTCTGTGTTGTGCCTTTTGTCGTATGTATAATGGTATCTATGTTCAATTCTTTTGAAAAGATTTTACAGTCGGACAACTTGAAGGGAATAGGATTGAAATTATTGCATATTTGCCATTCATCCTTGTTCAATGCCACTTTTTTAGTGAAGCTGTCGGTTTGCAGAACTATCAGAGTCATCTCTTTGTCTAGATCAGGATGTTTGAATGTCCTTTTGATATTTGCGACATCATCTGCGAAATCACAAGTGTTCTTTTTGTTTTCCGACATTAAAGTATCCCCATCCACGATAATAGCCAAGGCAAAGTGTCTCAAACTTCCTTCTGGTCTTTCCAATTGGAAATTGACATTCAGTATGATGGTCGAGTCTGCATATTCACCAATGAATTCAATGTTTTCAGGCTCAACAAAGTCAGTGCTGTTCACTATTGTGTCTGGAATCGTGATTGTGATTGGATCGAACAGTTCTGATGGATGCCACCATTTGTAGATTGTGTCTTGAACAAGAGTCTCAACCTTACTGCTGTCGGATTCCAAAACATACAGTTTGATATCCTTGCCAAGGTATGATGTGTCAAAATCACTTTTTATATTAAAGCTCAATGTATTTGAGAAAAAATAGTCTGATTCTCCGTTACCTAAAAAAGAAATTTTGCCATTTTGATTGGCATACCCGAGTGCAAAGTATCTTTTTTTATCCATATTTGTTTTATATGCCTCAAAAGAGGTATAAATCAAGAATCCTTTGTCAGTGGATCTGTATTTTGTGTCGACAGATATATTTTCTTGTTTTGTTTGTACGATGGCTTTTGCTGATTGGGGCTTGTCGTATTCTGTTTTCCCTTCACCAGGCACGATGCCGATTATGATTTTTTCGAAGAAAGAATATCCGTTTACTGGATTAGTCTGTTCTTTATGTTTGTCGCGTTTGTAATCCAATATGTCGACGTCGAAATATCCGTTGTTTGAGCCATTCCATCCCCAGTTGATATGTAGGTAGCCGTCTACATATCCGTCGCAGATAAATGCATGACCTCCGTTATTGTAGGATGTTCCAGACATGTAGATTGGATGTTTTTTGCTCAATTCTTCATGAATTATGTCGAGCCATTCTTCTCGGAAATAAGAAGTTCTCGACAACATTTTGATGGAGTCGCTGTTGTATCCGAAATAGTGGATTGCAGAATAGAAAAACATGTCGGTAAGAGCTGCACTTCCACTCTGCGCAAAAGTTGTCTCTACGCTTCTTGCACAGTCCCACATCAGTTTTGCGACCTCATTGTTCAACTCTTCAGTTGTATCTTTTTCGTAATGGTTAAGAATTAGGCTCCAGTCGTAGGTTCGGCCCTCTGCTTTTTGTCCTTCTATCTGGAAAATAGTATCTGGATCGGTTGATGAAGTGTGAGCATATCCAGGAATGTCATGTTTCAGTTTTGACGGATGCTCATAGTATTTAGCAATTTGAGCTAATGTCACAGGCACACAGCCTACAGGAGGTCCATATCCATCTCTGTCCGGTATGTATTTGTTGTATGGAGAACGTGTGCCGAACACGACATCCATGAATGCAGGAACGTTTTCTCTTGTTGTCGCACTCCTTAGTTCGGGAACACTTTTGGATGATGCCGCATACATATCCAATGCAGCTTGAAGCTGTGGAGGCATTTCGTCTGAGTAGTTGTCGCCATAGCCTAGCACTTTTTCTGCATCTGCGGATATGATACAGAACTTATCAGTCGCATCATCGGAGAAGATGAAATAAGAAGCCACTTCCTCTGAAGCGGAACGAAGTAAGGAAGATGACGAGGTTGTCCCCGTCTTCTTTAATGATGGATTCTGACAATATTTTTTAGCCAGATTATGTGCAGCATCAATGGAGCTTTCTGCTGCTTGGATTTGAAAAGCAAACAGTAGAACAACTATCGTATGCAGAATAAATTTCATAAGCATTAAATTTTCTTTCGGCAAATATGCAAAAAAAATATTGATTAGTACGTTATAAGTCTCAATTTGTATATTTAAGTTGCCGTGGTTGATAAAATTGATTACTTTTGTACTATAGCAAAAAATACTTTTGATGGAAAAACATAAAACAATAAATTATTGGCTGTTCATTTTGCTGTCGCATTTGTTGGCACTATTGTCTTTTGCGATTATCCGTGGTGTACAGATAGCTTATAGCTCGGTTTCTTTGAAGGATAACACTCCATTCACTGAATATATGGAGTGCTTTGGACGAGGATTAGTATATGATAATCATTGTTCGCTTTTGGCACTTGTCCCTGTCACTCTAGTTTTGGGAGTGCAGAGCATCATAGGAAAGGAGAGTAAAATTGTATCTAAAATTGGATTTTGGATAACTGCGGTAATTTACTTTGTTGAATTTGCGGTTTGTACTGCCAATATAGTATATGTCAAGTATCAGCTTGCCAATATAAATTTCGAGGCGGTCAAGGCACTTGGACAAGGAAAGGAAGTATTGGACATGATGACGTCTGGCACGTATATAGTAGCGTTTCTTTTAGGAACCGTTTATTGTGTCGGAATTATTTATCTGTTGTGGCTTTTGTTTAAGAATTTTGTTAAAGAAGGCAAACAGAATCGAGTTATCTCCATTATTGTGTTCGTTGTCATTGCATTGCTTATGACTGTTGGTATCAGAGGACGTAGTACTCCCAAAGAGAAGCATATAAAGAAATACCAAAAGATTATAGGTATTCCGCTCAACACTTCGTTTGCTGAGTATAGCGAGCAATTGCTTCTCAATTTGTCGGCCATGAATGATTTTTTCTATGTTGAAAAATCGAGCGCACAATCTTCCAAGGGGAAAAAGACATTTAAATTTATGTCATCTAGTAAGGCGAAGAAAATAGCATTAAGATACCAGAATTATCCACATGAAGTAGATGCAAATAGTATCAAACAAAAAAATCATATCATCCTTGTGCTTATGGAAGGAATGAGTGCAAAGGTCATGAAGACATTCGGTTATCCTAAGGATATCACACCATTCCTTGATTCTATTTATGCGAAATCGTTGTCATATAACAATTTTTATAGTGCTGGAGTGATAACACAGAAGGGTATGTGCGCAACATTCAGTTCTTCTCCTACATTTGCTCATTTCCATTCGATGGAAAAAGCGCCAAGAAGAAGAACGGTTATCTCCACTGCCTATCGTCATGAAGGTTATACAACACAATTCTTCGTCCCTCATGCTCCAACATTCGACAATGTTTTCGGATTTTTTACCGCTAATCCGTTTGAGTACCAATATTGCTTAGACGACTATCCTGAAAAGTATCAGTCGTTAAGCTGGGGCGCTCCAGACGAATATTTGTTTAACTTTGCTTTTCATAAAACAGATTCTTTGGTCGCTGCAGGTGTGTCTAAGACACTAAGTGTGGTATATGGTTGTTCGAATCATCCACCTTACAATATTCCAGAGGAGTATCATAAGAAAGGTTTCAGTGAAGAAGAGTCTGCGGTATATTACGCTGACGCTCAGCTTAAAATGTTCTATAATCTGGTGAGAAACACAGAGTGGGGAAAGAATGCCTTGTTTGTGTTTGTCGCCGATCATGGTAGACACTATGTGTCAAACATATTGGCAAGTAATCATATACCTCTTATCTTCAATCATCCTGAGCTTAAGCCTAGAGTTGATCCTACTTTGGGAGTACAATATGATGTTTTGCCTACAATGCTTGCTTTGACGGGCATAGAATACAAGAATTATCTAGGTTATGGTATAGACCTTGCAAGATCTAAGAGAGATACTGTCTTTTTTGCGTATGGAGAAAAATATGCTTTAAAGACGAAAGACAAACTTTACCTTTATACTCCTGAGTCTAGTTATTCTGAAATATGGAATGAAACGGAGGATGGATTCAAACTTATTGGTAAAAAAGATGGAGCATTTGAAAAATACATGAAGGCTAACCTTCAGTAT
>CAMJFV010000076.1 GCA_946405045.1 uncultured Bacteroidales bacterium
TCATATGAAAGATCTATTAAAATCAAATCTGCATTGTAAAACATATCAAGGTCCTTTTTTATTTTAGAGAAGTGTTTGGAAATAAAATCTGTATATGTATTATAAACATAATCAATTACAAATTTTGTTTTTTCGAATGCAGTTTCTTTGTTAAAAAAATCATAAACAAACCCAGAATTTCCATATTCCCCCATTGCAGGATATGGTATCGAATCCCCTATGTAGCCTCTACTTAATAAATAATTCACAAATTTAAATATTAATTCGATTTGTGTCGTGTGTCCTCCAATTAATGCCATTGATGGGATTTTTCCATTTTGGGCAAATCTATTTAGTATAAATAATCTAAATTTATTATAGTCGTTCAAAATAGATTTTGGAACATCAAGATACTTCATGGACCAAGAAATAAAATTTCTAAGATATTCCATTATGTAATAATCATAGAGAGGAGGTACGTTATGATGTTTGAAAAATCTTTCCACATCATATTCTATTTGTCGTTTTACTAATACTTTGTAATCTATTTTTATTTGGTTAAAAGTCCAATGTGATGCATAATCAAACGGAAAATTTTTTAGTGATAATTGAGGCAGATATTTTATAAGTAAACTATTTTCTCCATAATTGATTGAGTAATGAGAATATAAAAGTTCGTCTTCTTTATATACGAAAATAGCAAGACCTCGTTTCCAAGAGTTTGGATAGCACCATTGTTTTATATATAATAATTCATTGTCCAACAGAGCGTTGTATGCGTCTGAAAAAAATTGAATTTTAACAATATCGGACTTGGGCAGATCTATTTTTGATACATCTGCTGAGACAAGGTGTTTTCTAAGTCTGTTGATTTCATCCTCGTTTTTTTGAGATTTTTCATATATTTTCTTTTCTTGAATAAATAGGGAATTCCATGTTGCTATAGTTTCTTTTATATTACTATAAGAAAGTTTCTCTTCTTTCTTAAAATGAAGTGTTATAGATTGTTGATTGTCTTTTGAATTTAAATTGGACAATAATTGTCTTGAAATATATTTCCACAAAACGACCTTTTGACTGTGATCTACTGCTAAAAGTAAAACAACATCCATAGTGCGTTCGGCATAACCCAATAAAGATGTTGGACAAGGATATGAATCTTTTCCTTCATTAGATGGAGAAATGGTTTTTACTTGAACCGTTAGTTTGCCATTTATACAATATTCTTCATCAAGCAATTCAATATATCCATCAATGTTTGCTTCTTTGTCTCCTTTTTTTATTTGGACTTTTGTTGGAGTGTTTTTTAATAAATTAATAATAAAATCAACAGATTCTTGTTCTCGCTTATCGCTGTCTGAAATAGATTTGTTTGGTTTGAAAGACATGTAAAAATTAGTTTGTTTTATTGATTAATAATATACATTTTTTTCAAATGTATATTTATTTTTGATTATTACCAAATCACATTCCCAGCAACGTGTTCAGCATCACACCTCTCACCGCATTGCCCTGCAATAATGCTACTGCGTCTTCGTCGGTGATGGCGATATTGTTGATGAAGAATGGAATTCTGAAATTGCAGCCCGACGCATATTCGGAGCATCCGTATGCAGTGCGTCCTTTCAGGATTCTGCCTCGTTTGCAGATCGGACACACACATTCTGCCAATGAGGTAGGGGCGGAAGTGTCTGTTTTCTTCCTTTTCACCGTCTTTTTTGCTGTTGGTTCACTGCCGTCGTCAGCCTTTTTCTTTCTTGGTGCACGTGGTTTCTTCTCTTTTGTCTCCGACGGTGCAGCACCAGTCTGCGTATCTTTACGTGCCTCTGCGATTTTCACCATCGACACGTCTCGCTTCACAGCATCCACAACTTCACACACCATCTTCTTCAGCTCAGCCATGAAGTCGGCCGACTGATACTCTTTCTTCTCCACCAGACGTAGCTTCTTCTCCCATTGACCTGTCAGTTCCGCAGATTTGATAAGTTCCTGGTTTATAGTGTCGATCAGCTTTATTCCTCTTTCGGTAGGGATGATATTTTTTCGTTGGCGGATCATATACTCACGTTTGAAAAGAGTCTCGATGATGCCGGCTCGTGTAGATGGTCGTCCTATTCCGTTCTCCTTCATCGCCTCACGAAGTTCCTCATCCTCAACATTTTTTCCTGCTGTTTCCATCGCACGAAGCAGAGTGGCTTCGGTGTATGGTTTGGGAGGAGTGGTCTGCTTCTCCACGATCGACGGATTATGTGGTCCGTTCTGCCCGACAGTGAATGCCGGGATGACGGTGTTGTTCTCCTCTTTGTTGGGATCCTCCGATGGATTGGCTGGTTTCACGTCGTCCGAATAAACCAATCGCCATCCCGGATCAACGATCTCTTTGCCGGATGTCTTGAATCCTACGCCAGTTGATTCTCCCTCCACTGTGGTTGTGGAGATCTGACAGTCGGGATAGAAATTGGCAATGAAGCAGCGAGTCACGATATCGTAGACGTTGAACTCCTCCTGTGTCATGTTTGTGGCCAGCACTCCCGTCGGAATGATCGCATGGTGATCAGTGATCTTGGAGTTGTCGAAGATACGTTTCAACTTTGGAATCGGTTTCTGCAACACGGGAGCTGTCAGCAACGAATAATTCTGTATTCCTCCCATTATCTGAGGAATCTTCGGATGCACATCCTCAGGCAGGAATCTTGTGTCGACGCGGGGATATGTGGTGTACTTCTTTTCGTAGAGCGACTGTGCGCATTTAAGGGTCAGCTCGGCAGTGTAGCCAAATCTGCGGTTGCACTCCACCTGCAAAGAAGTCAGGTCGAACAGTTTAGGAGGCAGTTCCTTGCCTGCCTTCTTGTCTACCTTGGTGATTGTGAACGGTTGGTCTGTCACCGTCTGCAACACTTTCTCCGCGTCTTCCTTCTTTTTGAATTTGCCTTTTGTGCATGAGAAATTTGTGTTGCAGAATTGCGTTTTCAATTCCCAGTAGAGTTCGGGCTTGAAATTGACAATCTCCTTATGTCTAGCCACGACGAGAGCCAGAGTTGGCGTCTGCACACGTCCTATGGAAAGGGGAGTGCCAGGCACCGAATATTTGATGGAATATGCTCGCGTTGCATTCATTCCGAGAAGCCAGTCGCCGATAGCTCGGAGTGCTCCTGCCGCATACAGGCTGTCGTATTCCGATGAAGGACGGAGGTTGGCAAAACCTTGAGATATGGCTTCGTCGGTAAGTGAGGAGATCCAAAGACGATAGACAGGAGCTTTGCATTTAGCATACTGAAGCACCCAGCGTTGGATAAGCTCACCCTCCTGGCCGGCATCGCCGCAGTTCACCACATATTCCGCATTGTCAATCAGACGTTTGATGAGATTAAACTGTTTGCTCACGCCTTTGTCGTTTTTCAGCTTGATGCCGAAAGTCGACGGAATGATCGGAAGCGTCTCCATCATCCACTGCTTCCACATAGGGTCGTAGTCGTGAGGCTCTTTGAGGGTGCATAGATGGCCGAACACCCAAGTCACCTGATAGTCATTACCTTCGTAATAACCATCCATCTTGGCTGTCGCTCCAAGCATGCGAGCGATGTCGCGTGCCACACTCGGTTTCTCCGCTATGCAAACTTTCATTTCTTACCGACTCGTTTTTGTAGTTCAAAGATAATCAAAATTTGTGATAATCATCCACCATCCATCGTCCATCTTCAATCATCCACCCTCAACCCTCCACCATCAATCATCAACCATCAATCATCCACCCTCAACCATCAATCTTCTTTCCCATACTTCATCTCCGGCTCCTTCACCATTGAAATATCCACCTTGTAGAAAGTAGGGGCGTAGTCGTTTTTCTTCAGACACATAGTCATGTAGACGGGAGCGTACGTCAGTTTGCCCACCACCTTCAGATTGTCGTTGCACAACACTACTGCCTCCTGCAGATCGTAATCCGGACAGTCCATGATGTTAGACAGTGCACGGTGCACCTCGTAGTCTTTGCCCGATTTCACCTCGATCGGTAGGATTCTGCCGTGGTATTCTATCACAAAGTCGATCTCTCCACGCTTCTTGTTGTTGTAGTAGAAAGGCTCGAAAGAGTGGGCTATCAATTCCTGTGCGACGGCATTCTCGTAAACGGAACCGAAATTGATGTCTTTGTCTCCGTTGATGATACGCAGCTGGATGCCGTTTGCGTATTGGGCGGCAAGCAGACCTATGTCGCTAAGGAACAGTTTGAGCAGATTGCGAGACATCGACAACTTGAGAGGCATTTTAGGCTCTTCCACATTGTAGACAGGAATTGCCACACCTGCGTTTTTCAGCCAAAGGAAACCATTGTGGTAGCGGTCGTATTTGGCGTTTTCGTTGAGGCTCTTCAAGATGAAACGTTTGTTTTTCTCGTTCAGCTCTGGCGGAATCAAATCGTATATATGGTTGATTTGCAGCTTGTCTTTGAAGTCGTATTTGGTGATGTCACGCTTGTAGAGAGTTATGATGTCACGTTGTGCCGCCATCACCTCCTGAAGATTGTTTGTCTCCAGATATTTCTTCACAGCCTCCGGCATTCCTCCCACCACGAGGTATAGTCTGAAAAGCTCCATCATCTTCTGATGGATGAAGGAGTCGACGGGAGTGCGGTTGTCCCACGCATTTTGCAGATGGTCGATCACATTGTCGCCGATGCCTATCGCACGTATGAACTCTTCAAAGTCGAGAGGAAACATCTCCTTTACACTCATGTATCCCACTGGCTCTGAACGCAGATCTTTCAGCTCCACACCGAGCAGAGATCCACTCATTATGTATTTGTATGAACCGTCGTCTACCAAGAATTTTATCGCCGTCACCACTTCCGGACACGCTTGCACCTCGTCAAAGAATATCAGAGTCTCGCCTTTGATGAGAGGCTTTTTTGTGAATGTGGATATGCGGAACAGAATGTCTTCTCTTCCTTTGGCGTCTCTTATGGCTTCCGCAATTTCCGGATTTTCCACAAAATTTATCTCCACAAAACTCTTGAATTTCTTTCCGAATTCACGTATCACGAAGGTCTTTCCTATCTGCCTTGCACCGGTAAGCAAAAGTGCTTTTTTTGATGTCTGGTAGAATTTTTCTAAGTATTTTGATATATTTCTTTGAATCATAATGCTTTATCTTTGCTGAAAAATGCTGTTATAACCTATTATTTCCACTTTTTCAGGCAAATTTCTTTCAAAATTTCCACTTTTCCAAGCTTTTTCGGCTGAAAATTTCCACTTTTCCAAGGTGAAATCATCAAAAATTTCCACTTTTCCAAGGTGAAATCATCAAAAATTTCCATTTTTCCAAGACTTTCTGACTGAAAATTTCCATTTTTCCAAGGTAAAAACGGCTAAAATTTCCACTTTTCCAAGATTTGGATATGAATTGGCATTTAATGAATGGAGTTTGGGGAGAAAATGAGTAAAATCCATCAGACATGATCCCTTGGAATCCTTATTTTGACTGTTTAGCCAAACTAAAGATTCTGAACCAATGGAGAATCAGTGTGAACAGGATCAATTTATCGGAGAACAGTAATTAAAAATAGTATCCGAAATTGAACATAAACTTCACTTTACGTGTGCGTTCGCTCCAATAACCTGTGAGTGAGAGTGGTCCGGCTCCAGTGTCGTAGCTGTAGCCTAACTGTGCACCCCAAGTGAGCTGGTCTCTTTTGACAGCCTCTTTGATGTTATTGGCGATAGTTCCACCGTCGATGGCTGCTTGTATGTAGTGGTTATTTCCGATTCGTTGCTGTAGGTCAAGACCTCCGAACAGTGTCAGACATTCTTTGATCAATTCCATATCCGAGATACCAGCCGCAGTGAGTTGTTGCTCCATCTTCATGCCTGAGTTAAGACCTCCGATCATATTGTATAGGGCAAAAGGAGGAGTGCGTGTTCCAGAAGCGCTCACAATAGCTCGTCCACGCACATGAGGTGCGATGGTGAATCGTGGTGATACGACAGGGATGACAGTCTTCCAATTCATATGGAAAATAGGAAGGGGTCTGCGATTATTATAGTATATCAGATTATTTGTCACCAGACTCGCACTGCAATTGAAAAGAGTTCCTTTCAATGGGAAATTGTATGAGTTGAGCGAGTTGAATTCAGCATTGGCGTAGTATGTGAAAAAATGCTCATTCACATCTGTCCGAGGCGACGGAATGTACGACTCGACGAGAACATCCTTGTATTTGTACCAGTCGAAGCGGAGTCCGAATGTGTATTGCACTTTATTCCACTCCTGTGAGAAGTAGATGCGTGGACATTGGTGGTACGACGTGATGACACCGGCACGCTCTCCGTAATTGTAGAATTGGAACTCACCGTGCTCAAAGAAGTATGAGGATCCGAAACGACTGTTCTTTCTCGTGAATCTGTCGAAACTTATCTCTCCCTTCAATCGTATACCCAGACGGCCGTATAGCTGGACCATCATGTTTTTCTTCCTCGTCGGCAACATGAATTGAGGGTTGATGTGGATCGACGCATACTCATCATTGTCGAATCGCACACCGGCGTTGAGTGAGCTTGTGCGGAATGTTTTTCTCAGTTCAGAGCCTCTTTGCTCGTCGTCGTCATCGGAATGTTTTGGCACAGTATAGACGAGATGTTTGTAAGGACGGTGTCCTTCTTGCAGCAGCGAGTCACGCAGTTGCTGAATCTGTGGCAACATTTGTCGTGCTCTGGCTTCTCCACGCTGTATCAATGTGTCGATGTCGTTCTTGCCGAAGCTGGAACTTGCGAATCCAGTCACGTCGACGTCGATATAGATTTGGGTATCCTTGATATTCTTGTCGTACAGGTTTGAACTGCTCAACTCAAGGAGATGGGTCATAAGGTTGGTGAAGTTGTCGTAGTTTGTGGCCTCCTGTGAATGAGACACCAAGTCGACACCCACGATGATATCGGCTCCCATGCGTCGAGCCACATCCACGGGATAATTGTTGGTCACAAAACCGTCGACCAACATCATAGAATCTTTATGTATAGGGGTGAACACGCCAGGGATAGCCATTGAAGCGCGCATGGCCATAGCGAGGTCGCCATCGTGGAACTCGTATATCGAACCCGTTTTCACATCCGTCGCATTACAAGCGAAAGGGCGGGGTAGTTTGTTGAAGTCGACGCTGTTGTAGCCTGCAGTCAGATGAGTAAGGAAAAGCTCGATGTTCATTCCGTCGATCAATCCGCTCAGACCTCCTTGGCGTGCTCGACGTTGAGGGTCGAGGGAGACGCGGATCTGGAATGTTTCATTCATCTTCTTGGAAGTCAACAGGTCGTTGCCGAAATTAGGGGAGTCTAGAAGAAGGACGTTCCAGTCGGTGATACGACTCAGACTGTCCAGCTGACGGCCATCATAGCCAATGGCATACAGACCGCCCACGATGCTACCCATCGAGTTGCCGACAACAATGTCGATAGGCAGACCTGCCTCTTCCAACACCTTTATCACACCGATGTGAGCTAAACCTTTCGCACCACCGCCTGCCAAGACAAGCGCTACTTTCGGATTCTTTTTCTGCACGTCCACCGTCTGCTCTTCCACCGTCTGTTGGGTTGCGAGAGAATCAATCCCGTCGCCCCATACTGATGAAAAACAAAAGCATGAAAGCAGAAGAAGTAGTATTTTTCCCAATTTTATGTGTATCATATCAATATATTCGCCTGCAAAGGTATATCAAAAACACAATAAAATCCTAAATATAATTCATAATTCGTAATGCGTAATTCGTAATTGGTGGGGAAATACATTGATGAGGCGCCGTATTACGACGTCTCTAATTAATGAGACAGACCACGGTAGCCAATCGTCTGCGACGCTTGTCAACCATAGTTTGGGAGAATAAATGATTTATTGATGGGGGATGATGTGAGAGGTGAAAAACAAATTGCAGAGATCTCGGAGATTTTGATTTTACGGATATATATAAGAATAGATTATGTGAAAAACATTATCAAGTTTACACAACAGACTAAATCTCAGGCTGTTCGTCTAAATGCGTGTCTTGATGGGGTTTTATGATTCTCAAGTTTGAAGGGAAGATATGGTTATCAATAATGAAATGGATGCGAAAGCATCCCTTTTTTGTGATGTGATTTCTATTTGTAGTTTTCGGGATCCACAAATATATTTAATCCCAGATGCTTTTGAGATTTGCTTGAATATGGGTATGCATTTG
>CAMJFV010000077.1 GCA_946405045.1 uncultured Bacteroidales bacterium
AAGTCTGCATATTGGAAATCCCTGTAGGAGCATCAATAGCAGGAACTAAGATCTCTGACAAATTTATCCAAATTGGTTTGAATAGCAGTTCATACGCTAACCTGACAAACGAAGCTCTATCCATAGTACGCAATGCCTGCTACTACTTGATGGGACTTAACTCCGCAACCAATACAGGGAATTTCACGTCGACTTCTAATGATATGGACGCGAACATCTTCGTCTCATCTGATATTTTGAGAATCACATTTGAGGCAGATGATTATGATGAAGTGAGCATTTCGATGATAGGAATCTCCGGACAGGTGGTAGATCAAGATGTGATTGAAATATACTCTGGCCATAACTATTACGAGAGAGCTTTATCAAGCATAGTGCCAGGAGTATATATTATAAAAATCCAGGGGGCACATATACATCACATATCAAAATTCATTGTAGAAAACTAAATACCATAAACATTTTTTATAAAAAGCACCATTCCATGTTCTCATACTCCCCTATAGTTATAGTACATAAGCGTAAGGAATGGTGCTACTTTTTATTTCTATCCATCCATAATATCACAAAAAGATCATTCACTCTGAAAAAAAATCTACCTCTCTAAATATGTTTTAAGTTTTTTTCACATTCAATAATAATTATGTTCCAGAAACCATTTTGGAAGCAATCATTAATGTGTATTTTTGCATCGAAAAAATATACAAATTTATGAAACTAAAGAGACTATTTTCTTTTTTGACGCTACTATTTGCCACAGTATCTTCTGGTTACTCACAATGTATTGTTGCTGGAACGGACTTTGATACAAATGCAAAACTTTGTTGCCCGATCTTGACTTCTGATGGAAAAGAAGGCGGCTGGTATAACGATGCTCTTGATAAGACAGAACTTTGTAATACTGACATGTTTGCTAGCATTGAAGCAACAAAACAAAATGGAGTTGGTGGAATCTTCACTACTGAGAGCAGTGGAGACATGACTAAAGTAGATGATGTTTTTCATCTAAATATTCTTCATGCAGACGGGGAAAAAACTCAGTATGGTTATTCCACCGTCACAGCACAACCAAAACTTATACACCCTTTCTGTAAGGCAAACGAAGAGTCGAACAATATGTTCGTAAACATAGGTTCTGCTCCTTTATGTCCGTTTCTTTCTTACACCGTATATGGATTGGAACCCGGGGCTTCGGTTGAATTGACCTTCAATTTATACAATCTGTTGGACCCAACATACTTCGATCATTTGGTGAATGAGCAACAGGTTTCATTGAATAAATATATCACAAAATATAACTATTCCAACACTGGTGTAATCAATGGTAACACTTTGGAATTTGGAGTGGTGTCGAGTGATGATAATGTGGAGTTCAATACTACATATAACAATGCACTTATGGCTACTTCTCTCATAAAAGCCACAACAGTCACTGCTAGTTATGGAAAGTCAACGGCCGTAACACATAAGGCAACAGTTCCAGAAGATGGACATATCACATTCTATTTCTACCGTACAAGTGACTGTTTCCAAATACCTGTTGGTATTGATGATATAAAGGTGACTGGTAAAATCAAGCCGTTAATCTCAACTACAGGCAATCCTTGTCCTGAGCAGTCTATAATTATAACTTCAAAACAAAAATATCCAGAAGGAACAAAATTCTCATGGAAAGAATCGCTTACAAATCAGGCATCATCGAATGCCAGCTTTAGCTTTATTCCAGACGCTGCGGAAACCGATTATAATGTAACACTTGAAGTTACAATACCTGGCTGTAATGCATCTAAGTCGGATGCTTTTAGACTCCATTCTGGAACTTGTTGTACAAGTGCTGACGATGTCCCTTTGGCAATAACAAATTTGTTCTTTGATGATTTCGGCAACTTCATATCTGATGATTTATACGAATGGACAGACATATTTGGAACGGTTCATACAGAAAAAATTCCTGTAGCCCAAGTCCACACTTCTCAATCTCATGGTTCAGATCTTAAGATACCATATGTTAAGGCATACAATATTGAATCTACTAGTGGTGCCACATTGGCAGTGCCTATGGCAGGTGGCAAAAAGACTGAGATATACGACCAAGGTGTATACGTGGTTTCTAAGTATGGCGCTTATCCGGGAGGTGTAGCTTACGACAATTCTGGCACTAAGACTGGTGGTATGCTTCAGTTTGACCTGCTTGGTGACGGAAGTCAGGATGAGTTCTTTGAAATAGATATTGAACATATCTGTACAGGAAAGGAAATTTCCTTTGGTGCTGATTTTGCATCAATATCTGAACATCCTGGATGCATTGAAGTATCTCTAGAACATGATGGAAAAGTTTTGGTATCAGATTATAAAAGCTTTAATGGTGGTTCTGATGGTTGGCAGAGTATCAACGAAACATTTCTTATAAACTCCCAAGATGTTGGTGATAAAAATGAGGTTACACTTACAATGAAGATAAAGCACAACCAATCCTGTGTCCCAGTCGTTATTAGTACAGAGACTCGTGACTATGCTGTTGACAATATATCCTTTAAAGTTTGTACACCGCCAGATGTGAATTTGGAATCTTCGGTAAATACCGGAAAGGACCTACTAAAACTTTGTACTGGTGATGTATTGACTCTTTCTGCTGTCAAATCTGATGCGGTAACAAAATTCTATACGTATAGCAATGGTCAAGTTGACCCAAGCAAGGAGGTCGGTTATGTATATCAATATACATTCCAGGACCCTTCTACTGAAAGCGAGATTAATAGAATTGTGTGGAAAACTATCCACAAAGAAGAGGTGGTAGAGACAGCGTCTTTTGATGTGGACATTGAGAAATACTGGAATGACATTTTCTCTAAAATGGAAACAAACGACAGTATCTATTTCCGCGTCGTTGTAGGAGAGTATTCTGATTTGATTGCTGACCAATCTTGGAAGAAGACTTCTGCATTATCTCCATGCCGTAAAGTTTCTATCTCTAATATACCTGTGATTGCTGGAGTAACGAAGGTCGAGAGCACAACAAAACCTTCAATAACATATACAGGTACACCTTGTCCAGAACAGACAATCAGCTTGACTGCAAAACAAAGCTATCCAGAAGGAACAAAGTTCTTATGGAAAGAATCTGTTACAGGTCAGACATCAACAGATACAATATTTAACTTTACTCCTGACGCTGCAGATACAGATTATAGTATTACACTTGAGGTCACAGCTCCAGGTCTGAACGCTACCACATCGGATATTCTGACTATCCATTCAGAAAACTGTTGCGTAAGTGCCGATGGTGCACCTATGTCAATGACTTACCTATTCTTTGATGATTTCGGTAATTTCACATCTGACAGCACATACGAATGGAAAGATAAATTTGGAATAACTCATACAGAGCAGATTCCTGCAGGCCACTCACATATTGCACAGAGTGTAAGTTTTTCGGATAATACTCCTTGCGTAAGAGCTTATAATATTGAATCAACAGGTGCGACGTTGCATTTGCCATATCTTAAAGATGCTGGAATTGATAAAGACATTTACAACCGTGGAATGTATGCTGTTTCCGCACATGGTGCTTATCCTGATGGCGTGAAATATGATAATTCCGGCACTCAGGCTGGAGGAATGCTTCAGTTCGATCTTCTTGATAATGGATCGCAAGATGAGTTCTTTGAAATTGATATCGAACATATCTGTACTGGTAAGACGATTTCTTTTGGTGCAGATTTCGCATCAATCAGTGAACATCCAGGAGCCATTGAAGTATCTCTTGAATATAAAGGTAAAGTTTTGGAATCTGAATATAACAGTGTAAATGGAGGCTCTGATGGTTGGAAAAAAATCACTAAAGAGTTCATTATAGATGCTAGTGATGTGAACGGTGCATCAGAAGTTACACTTACAATGAAGATAAAACATGATACAACTCATGTTCAAACAAATCCTATAATGGGAGAAGGTCGTGACTATGCGATTGACAATATATTCTTCAAAGTTTGTACTCCTCCAGATGTGACTTTGGAATCTTCAGTAAATACAGGCAAGAATCTTCTTGAACTATGTTCTGGTGATGTGCTAACTCTTTCTTCTGTTACATCTGATGCGGTAAATAGATTCTATTTGTATAGCAATGGTCAAATTGACCCTAGCAAAAAGCTAGGTTATGTATATCAATATACATTCGATGATCCATCTACTGAAAGTGAGATTAATAAAATAGAGTGGAAAACTATCCACAACGACGAGGTAGTGAAAACAGCATCTTTTGATGTGGAAATTGAAGAATATTGGGAGAAAATCTTCTCTCAAATGATTGACGGTACTGCTGATCGTATCTATTTCCGTGTCGTTGCTGGTGAGTATTCAGAATTGATGGCTGACCAATCATGGATGAAATCTTCCGCATTATCATCTTGCCGAAATGTTTCTATCTCTCTTGTCCCTGTTGTGGCAGGTTTGAAATGTACTACTACATGTAAAGACATAAAGAACACGGTAGACAACACAAACAAAATCGAATATTACAAAAAGGATGCCAAAACAGATTCTTTGAAATCATTAGACCAGCAGAACGAAGATGTATTCAAAACTGCATTGGCCACAACTGGTTACACATTGAAGATTGGTATTGTTGAGGATGCGACAGACGCGACAGCACCAGATCTAAAGAGTGCCAAACTTGGAAAAGCAAGTTCTACAATCCCTGTTCCAACAG
Source organism: uncultured Bacteroidales bacterium (assembly GCA_946405045.1). Lineage (GTDB taxonomy): Bacteria > Bacteroidota > Bacteroidia > Bacteroidales > Paludibacteraceae > UBA1723. The sequence continues at coordinate 4,709 of CAMJFV010000077.1, forward strand.
TGAAAAATGTAGAGAGCAAAGATGACGAATACTTGTGGTATTACACATACCTTGAATCAGCAAATGGTTGTCTGAGCGACACTGTTCTTGTTGGAGTAATCATCAATGGAGAAGAGACATCTTTGACAAACACTGCGGTTAAGAGAGTTTCTATCACTCCTAATCCAGCGTCAACAAAGATATCTGTGATCGCTGAGGAAGTTGTAGAAAAGGTTGAGATCCTCAACATGGTTGGAGAAGTTGTGAAGGTAAGCAACAGAAAAGACATTGACACTTCAACTCTTTCTAATGGCGTTTACTTCGTCCGCACAACTATCAACGATGAGACAACAGTCCATAAGCTTGTGATTAATAAATAATACCAAGCAGGACAAAATAATTGAAGGTCGGCACATCAGTGTCGACCTTTTTTATTGGTTTGTAGACGTCGAGATGCCGCGTCTATTTAAATAAAAAAATGGAGGTGCCCATCAGACGCCTCCATTTTATCATTTATAATTCCGAATTCAGCATTCAAAAATTACTTATCCGTCAACTCATTTATATATTTTACTATAAAAGGACGCAATTCTGGCAGATCCACAGTTAATGTATCCCATAAACCTTCCTTGCTCACTTGATAATACTCATGCACTAGATAATGACGCATACCTCGTATTACTTTCCATGGAACTTCTCCATGTGTATCTACAAACTCATCTGTCAGTTTGTATGCAGCCTCTCCGATAATTTCTATCATCTTCACCACTCCGTAATAACGAACCCTATCCTTATCAAGAGAATCATACGACAATGTCGGAAGCAGATCCGTCAACAAATCTATCTGTTCCAATATATGACGAAGTCTATCTATGTCTCTAACTATTTCTCTCATAAATCAACACTTTGTCATGATTCGCAGATTCTGCAGCAAAAGGTAGTAAAGAGCCGTCTTCAACAAGATCTACTTCACGACCTAACAACTCTTGAAGGTGCTGCTTGATACCTACGATCGTAAATAGACCTACACGATAGTTTTTTCTGTCATATTGGACAAGAATATCGACATCACTCTCTGAAGTCTCTTCTCCTCTTGAATAAGACCCGAAAAGCCATGCCTTTACCACGGGTTGCGTCCTGAAATATTTTTGAATATTTTCTACGATGTTAGCATTCATAGAATCACGTTTAAATTCATTAATGAATGTTCTATATACGGATACAAATGTAAATAAAAAAATGGAGGTGCCCATCAGACGCCTCCAATTTATCATTTATAATTCCGAATTCAGCATTCAAAAATTACTCCCACTCAATTGTACCAGGAGGTTTGTGTGTAACGTCGTACCACAACGAACCTGCTCCTTCTGCTACGAATCTACCCCAAAGTCCTTCAAGAAGCTTCTGGTCGATCTCAGCGAAATTAGCTGTCATAGCCTCTGATGAGTTTACAGGACGCATTACGATACATGGTTTGTTCTGCACTGTAAGCGGAACCAACACAACCGGCATCTGCCAGATTGATTCGTATAGATTGTTCTCCTGCAAGAACTCAGTACAGATATTGTCAAACTTACGTAGAACATCGAAGTTCTTCTTTGTAGCATACTGCTCCACCAACTTCGGATTCTCGTCGCTTACACTACCTACCTGCCAGATCACACGGTTGATTACCTTGAAACGGTTAACCAATTCAGTTGAGAATTTCTCACACTGCTTCCAAGTAAGATTCTGTGTAGTAAGCAAGAATGGCTGCGCGTATGTTCTACCGTCGCCCTGCACTCCTACACTCTTGATAGGAAGAACCTTTCCTTCGATATTGTTCTCCTTCAAATACTCAGCTAGACCAGGCACATCTGCGTTTGTTGCGAACTCACCCTTGCCATCTGTGCAAAGCAAACGAACACCAAGACCTGGACCAGGGAATGGGTGACGCCATACAAGGTTGTGAGGAATACCAAGCTCCTCTCCCAACATACGTACCTCATCCTTATATAGATCAGCCAACGGCTCAAGAAGCAAGCCCTGTGCCATCAAATCCATCACCTCCTTAACACGGTTGTGGTGAGTCTTGATAAGGTCGGCATTCTTTGTACCTCCACTCTCGATTGTATCTGGGTAGATAGTTCCCTGTGCGATCATCCACTCTTTTGGATCAAGATTCAATTTAGCCATCTCCTCGTCTTTCACAACCAAGAATGTAGCACCGATTCTCTTTCTCTTCTCCTCTGGAGCTGTAATACCCTCAAGTTTGCCCAAGAATGTATCTGTAGCATCTACGACACGAAGATTATGCATGCCTTCAGCCTTCAAGAAGTCTATGATCTTTGCTGACTCATCCATACGCATCATACCGTTGTCGATATGAAGACCCATCACACGGTCTGTGCCCAACACACGGTTCAAAAGTACGAAAGCGACAGTACTGTCGACACCTCCAGACACAAGCAAGAACACCTTTCTGTCGCCAACCTCTTTCTTGATCTTCTCAGAGATAAGAGGCATATAGCTCTTCATGTTCCATGTGCGCTGGCATCCACAAATATCAATGAAATTGTCGAGAATCTTCATTCCATACTTACTGTGAGTCACCTCAGGGTGGAACTGGATTCCATAGATCTTACGATCGTCTAGAGCCACTGCTGCAATAGGGCAATCCTTCGTCGACGCGATGATTTTATAACCCTCAGGCAATTTTTCCACTGCATCGCCGTGGCTCATCCACATTGGCGAAGACGCAGGGATATCCTTCAAAAGCGGATGCTGAGGCTCCTTCAAAAGAAGGTCAGCTATTCCATACTCCTTCACCTTACCTGGGCGAACTGTTCCTCCAAGCTGCGAAGCCATCAACTGGTGGCCATAGCAGATTCCTAGTTTAGGAACAGGTATATTCAAAATTTCAGGATTGTAGTCGGGAGCATCCTCTGCGTAGACGCTTGATGGTCCACCACTGTAGATGATACCTGTTGCTCCTGCGAACTCCTCTACTGAGGCTGTAGGAGGCAATATCTCTGTAAACACACCCAAACGGCGCACTCTGTTTGCTATCAGGTGGGCATACTGTCCACCAAAGTCCAGAACTATGATTTTATCCTGCATATAATAGTTTTTTGTTATTTCAAAAGTTTTTCGAAAAGGCTCCAGTCGACATTTCTCGCGTCTACCCTATATTTAGCCTTCTCGTAGAAAGGGATTCTTTTAGCAAGAGATTCCCTGATATACTCAAGCATCTCCTCGTCGCTCTTATCCTTAAGAAGCGGACGTTCATTCTTAGCTGTACGGAGATAATCGAATAGCACCTCTGCACTCGCCTCAAGGTAAACAGTGTCACCTGCCGCATTCATTATATCCATATTGTCGAAGAAACATGGAGTGCCACCACCGGCAGAAATAACTATATTTTCAAATTCAGAGACCTCTTTCAGCATATTATGCTCAATCTTGCGAAATCCCTCCTCTCCTTTTTCTTTGAAGATCTGAGAGAC
>CAMJFV010000078.1 GCA_946405045.1 uncultured Bacteroidales bacterium
GCGGGAAACAAGCGTCTTGCCATCAAACTTCTCCAACGTCATTCTATAAGCACGCTTCAAACTCTTTTCATACGTTCCGATATAAAGGATCACACCTTTTTCCACCTCAAGCTGCACGTTAGTGGCATTTGTCTCTCGTCTATACGCATTCTTATATTTCGCCAAAAAATCAAGTCGCACCTCATTAGCAGGAGGAATAACAAAACTAGACAAAAAATATGTCATAACCGCAATCACAGCCGCAGAGATCCAGTAAGGCACCATCACTCTATGGAAACTGATTCCCGATGCGAACGTAGCGATAATCTCCGAATTATTAGCAAGTTGGGAAGTTATAAAAATGACGGCGATAAAAGTGATCAATGGAGAAAGCAGATTTGAGAAATACCACGCGAAATTAAGATAGTAATCAAAAACTATCTCTTTCATAGTGGCATCAGCAAGATTGTCTATCTTCTCAGAAATATCAAACACAATCGCCACGCTTACAAGTAGGATAATCATCAAAAAATATGCTCCAAGGACCTTCTTGATGATATATAGATCGAGTTTTTTTAACAATGGTGACGAGACAAAAGGTAAATTACTCATAATCTTCTCTTTTTATAGTCTGACACTCAATTTCTTCACCATTTCCGCTTTCCACGTAGAGAAATCACCAGCTATAATATGTTGGCGTGCCATTTTCACAAGACGTAGATAAAAAGCAAGATTATGGATAGACGCGATTTGCATAGCCAAAAGTTCATCACTCACAAACAGGTGACGGAGATATGCCTTCGTGTAGACCTGATCGACGAAACAATCGCTTTCTGGATCAAGTGGGGTAAAGTCATCCTTCCACTTCTGGTTTTTCATATTCATAGTGCCGTTAGCAGTAAACAGCCATCCATTACGGCCATTTCTTGTTGGCATCACACAGTCGAACATATCCACTCCACGTTCAATTGCTTCAAGCAAATTGGTAGGAGTGCCCACACCCATCAAGTAGCGAGGCTTGTCTGTTGGCAGGATTTTGTTGACCACCTCAATCATCTCATACATGACCTCAGCCGGCTCACCCACAGCAAGACCACCTATCGCATAACCTTCACGGTTTTTAGATGCCACCGTTTCAGCCGCTTTTTCACGCAAGTCTTTATAGGTACAACCCTGCACAATCGGAAAGAATGTCTGGCTATAGCCATATAGAGGCTCCGTCTCATCAAAATGTTTAAGTCCACGGTCAAGCCAACGCAATGTCATGTCAAGACTCTTCTTTGCATAGTTGTAGTCAGCTGTGCCCGGTGTACACTCGTCGAGAGCCATAATAATATCCGCACCTATCACACGCTGCGTGTCGACCACATTTTCTGGAGTGAAAATATGTTTAGAGCCATCTATATGTGAACGGAAAATACAACCTTCCTCCGTCAACTTTCTTTGTCCAGAAAGAGAAAACACCTGAAATCCGCCACTGTCTGTAAGGATCGGGCGATCCCATCCATTAAACTTATGCAAGCCACCCGCTTTACGAAGCACATCAAGCCCGGGACGGAGGTAAAGATGATAAGTGTTGCCCAAGATAATCTGTGCCTTGATATCATCACGGAGTTCACGAGTATGTACACCCTTTACAGAGCCAAGCGTACCTACCGGCATAAAGATTGGAGTCTCGATAGTGCCGTGGTCAGTAGTGATCACACCAGCACGTGCTTTGCTATTCGGATCAGTATATTGAAGATCAAACTTCATGTTTTCTAAATTTCATTCTATATTTGTGCAAAGTAACGATTTTTTTGCGAGTTGTGCAACTGAATGGAGGAGCAACCAAATACACAATTATCAAACTCCTATTTTATAAAGAATAGTATATTTATAATATCGTTTGAAACCTCATCATTCATTACATTCCTTTAATCCTTCTAAAATTACGATGAAGACATACGAACATTCATAATAAAATCTGCATTCTTTTCTTATCCTACCGAATTATCATGCGATTACAAAATATCAAGTTTCATGTTATTTATCTGGGATTAGATTTACAACATCTTCCTCTTCTATAGATGATATAACCAGATATCAAGATAAGAGAAAGGAGAAGTCCGCTGACAAATACAAATAAAACAGAAAATACAGAACCTAAAAAGGGTTCATAATATCTGCCGACATGAAGTTCTAAAGCGAAATTCCAGAGCGACATGGGTTGATTTTTGAGTATGTCAGGCATTGAAGGCATTTTCGCACTTGGTGATGCAGAATATTCAAATATCACAGGTTCACCAGATGCTGAAGACAAATCCAATGTTATTCCCGTCACAGGATGTGTTGCTACAGGTTTGCCATGGCTCTTCACGACAGGAGCTCCAGTAAAATAATCTGTAATAAGATTTGTCTTTATGTTCCAACTGAATAGTCCGCTGAATGACCCTATCAACCACTCATTCTTTTCTTTTGGATTCCTACAAAACACATTTATTCCCATCGGGCTTACCGGTGGAGCTTGAGCTATTTTAACCGCAACTGATTTCCGTAAGTCGTCTGATAGAGAAAAGAAGCCATCGCTCGTAGAAAGTAACCATGAATGCATATCAGCATTCCAACGAATTCCACGTAACTTATCATGAAACACATTGTCATCAGACAATGTTGACCCAGGCAATGGAGAAACTTTCATAAGTGTAAGAGGAACCATCAACGGTGGGCGGAGACACATTCCAGTCAGCACAAGTAGGACAGTGATAATAATACATCCTGCTCCCAAACGATTATGCCATCTCAAATTCCACTTCATCCAACATGCTTGTCGCTTCACATCAAACCCTCTATTTCCCCTTTTGATATTGTAGGTCAGTATAAAGAACACCAAACCTGTGATGCAGAGGATAATAAGTACGATACCCATTGCGTCTACTATAAGTTTACCACAAATACCAAACAATTCTCCACTATGTAGCATCCATACCGTTTTGAAAAGCGTCACCTTACTTTCATAGCCAACCGTTTTATTTATAGGGCGCTCGACAAATGAGTATTCAGGGGGAACAGCTTCATAGATTGTTGAACGAGAAAGGACCACAACAGTGTCTCCACGAAGTGCTATATCGCTTATACGTTCATCGTTGTTTGGGAGCAATAGTGTCTCCCATTTAGATGAATTCTTGTTGTATCTGTAAGCATCATATAGTCCGGCACACCATAATATACCATCAGAAGTCCGTACCACATTTGATATTTTATGATTGTCTATCCCTGGTGTAATCCCATTGTTGAAGTCCTTCCAACACTCAAAATTAGGATCAGTTTTCCACACTCCCATCTGACCATATGCGATCAACCCATCGTCGACTTTCAATGTCCCCTTTACACTTCCCTGATTCCAATTCTCAATATGATATTCAGTCGGCATCCACCATCTTGACAACCCATAAGAAGAAAACAACTGTCGGTGATTTAGAATGATACCGCTTACACAAAAAATTAATATAAATGGGACAAAAAACATACCGACCCATTTATGCCACGCTCGCCAACTGATGACGCTTTTCTTTTTTCTCGAGATTATTTTATCTTCTTGCATTTTAGGAAATACCTTTTTCTACATTTTGTTTTCATTCAGGAACATAAATAATCTCTCCATTCTCCAGTTGATAGGCGACACCCACTTTCCTTCCCTTATTTTGATTTTTTGAAGACTGATCTTCAGAAGGAGTGTATTTGTTGATTTTCTTTCCCTCTTTGGTAATAATCTCCATATTCTCCTTTCCTGGGTTTTTCACAATGCTAAAATCCTCCTGCGAAAACATCTCCGTCATATTAAAACGAGTGACAAGAGCCACCATTAAGGCGACAGCAAAAACCATTGCGACATCAAAGAGGTTTGACACCGTCGACATTGGGTCGTCCTCTTCACTGTTTTTTAAAAGCGAATGTCTCATTTTCCTATAATTTCAGACAAATATTCCAAATTAGTCATATCCTGAAGATACCAACGCTGTTTGACTTGTTGGGTAACATAGCCTATAGCAGCTGCCACAAGACCTGTGACTGTGGTTGCGAATGCCACCTGCATATTGCGTGCCATCGATTCTATATCACCGGAAGCAAGTCCGGCAAGAGCAGGTCCCATAGGAATAAGCGTTCCCATAAGTCCCATCATTGGTCCAAGTTTTGTCAGGATCTTACTTATTCCTAGATCCTTGTCCGCCTCAATTTCAAACTCAGACAACAAACGTTTCACCTCAGCTTTATTGTCACGTGATTCAATCATTTTCTTTATATAGCGAATGACGAGTATATTATCCTTCTTTGGCAAATTTTCCAAAACACTATCAAGTGTATCAGGAGTAATGCCAGTAAGAGCCTTTCGCACTTGTGCCGAAGACTTACGGATAGCAAGATATTGTCCGAAAAAACTTCCTATAAGCAAAAGAGCACGGATAAAAAGGACAATAAGAATAACTATTACCGGAACGAGCAGTCCGGTACTGATCCAATAAAGTATGTCTGATATTAATTCCATTTTGATTTACTGATTTGATATTTAAAATAACCTACCCCAGCACAAACAAAAGCAAGGGTTATAAAAGCAAACAAAGCATTCCACTCTATAGGTTCCGCACCTTTGAAATTAGTGGTTCCATTGACCGTTGTCACTATTCCAAGAATCAGCACAAGCGACGATGAGAGGAACAACACTTCAAGACGCAACCCTTTCTGTGGCAAAAGCAATCGTAAAAAATAAGAGCCAACTATTATCGCAAGAAAAACAATTAATGCAAGCCCCCACGAAATGATTGCGAAGTCAACACCTGAAATAAGGTACATCACCTGTATCTGTAGATAAAACAGAACAGGGAAAATAAGTAAACCAGGGAAGAATCTGAGTATACGATAAATCCAAATGGTACGACGAGAGACAACCTCACCATAGAGTAATTTGCCAGAAAGCATACAGTAGGCCATCTGCCACAACACTTCAACAGTAAGGATCACCGAGGTATCGAGCATAAGAGCTTGATTGCCAAGCCACTCCCCTATCTCATTTCTACTTTGTTGTATAGCATAAGGCCATGAAAAGCCAATGAAGAGTGAGCAGAAAATAGCGATTGCTACTATCTGCCACACTTTTAGAAATGTGAGTTTCAGCCATGTCATGAAGACAACAACAAGCATCAACACCAATATTACCGTTTCCATCGGCTGTTATTCCTCCTCTTTCCTACGTTTACGGATGAGCAAGACAAATACTATACCTGCCGCCACAACAATGGCAAGCACAACAGATGTGTTCACAAAAGTACTTGTAGAATCGGGGACATTCGTGATTGTCTGCTTCTTCATCACCGTACCCACTTTATTATCTTCCTTACTATCCATCTGTGCTCGCATTCTCGCCTCAGCCTCAGCATGCAAGTCGTTTTCAAGCTTCTGAAGTTCTTTAAGTTTATCTGGTGAAGTCTTCCACAAACCTTTTTGAATGGTCTGTACCATAGTATGGGCCATCTGCTCCATCGCCGCAGGATTCTTCTCATGCAAGAATTTGTCCACACCAAGATTCATCCGATCCTTAATATAGATATCATATATCTGCTCCCATAATTGATTGTCAATTGCCGCTGGCTTCATCACATTCCATCCATATGTGTTCTGAATCACCTCTGCAAACTCGCCTGCCTCGTTGGCTCCACCCTTCATCTTCTCTTTAATGTACGTAGGATTTAAAATGGTTGAACGGCTCTCCACACCTATCGCCTCCTTAATTTCCTGCATACGGTTGTTGCTACGGTTACGATAATCTGCAAAATAAGCATCCGGATCCTTTCCTGTCACATGACGTACAGCAAGGTTCATTCCCCCCATAAACTCATACACATGGTCAAGCGATAAAGCGCCCCATGTGTTTGATTGACGAGGTTGAACTACAGCATCCGTATGCGTAAGAGCCGCTTTGAATGCCACTTTCGACGCTCTTTCCCAATACTCTTCCGATCCATAGAACGCCGACATATTATTGATATACGTGTCTGCCACCTCATCTTCACTCTTCCAACTGTCTCCCTTTTGCACCATCTGCTGTATGCCAGTACCATAACCACCGTTCAGTCCACCGAAGATTCGGAAAGTAGACATCTCACGCGCATCTTTTGGAGAGACTCCTGATTCAATGAGAGTGCGTTCTGATTCATTCACACCCTCCTTGACCAAGTTTGGAAACTCATCGTCTTTAGCCTCCGCAGCCATCTGCACAGCACGATTAATAAGATACAAACGAGATGCCGCTAAGTCACGGAATTGTCCTGATGTCTGTATCACCACATCAATACGAGGACGACCCAATTCTTTGACTGGTATAAGACGAATATCTGTCACTCTTCCGAAAACATCACGTAATGGCTCCACACCAAGGAGATAAAATGCCTGAGCCATTGTTGTGCCTCCCGTCTCAATAAATTCAGACGACCAAAATGTAAAACTTACTTTACGAGGAATGGAATCGTGATGACGGTCTTTGTACATCTTTATAGTATTATCAGCCAACATCTTGCCTTTTTCCCATGCACTTTCAGTTGGGGTTGTCTCAGCATTCACACCATAAAGATTTCGTCCTGTCGGCAAGGCACGAGGATTCGCAATCACATCACCTCCGCTGCTTGGTTTGGTATATCCACCATTTAACGCATTCATCATAGATGAGAGTTCACACTGGGGTGATTCGATCAGCATCTGTTTATAACGAGTCACATTCTTCAATGTCTGCTCCACCTCAATAATAGCGTCTGCAAGATATGTCTCCTCACGCGTATATGTCTTCTTCATAGCCGCCATCTGAGCCATCATATTGCTCACCTTATCCGTGCCACTGCCCTTGCCTCCTAATCCCATAGCGGCAGCCATCTTTTTCAACGCTTCAGGAGAAGCACCGGCCATCTTGGCCATCTGCAAAGCCTTGCGAGGATCCATGCCTGTAGCTGACGGATGATGATGTTTTGATTCAGGAGAATGTTTGGTCGAATCCATTTTTAATTTTTCATTCTTCATTTTTAAATTTCCACCACCTCCCATCATCATACTCATCATATCTCCTGCTCCATTTTTTGAGGCTTCAATTTCCCTTGCTTTATCAAGCTGAGCCTGTGATATACCAGCGATCTGACATATGGACGCATCTGTCACAGGTGTCGTATTATTGATAAGTTTGGCGACAAGAGCCTTTGCTGGCACGATATATCTGGATGTGAACAATGCCTTATGCTGCTCTGTATCCGCTTTTGCACGGTTAAGCTGTTTGTCGAGATGAAACAATCCATACGCTATCGGATCAGTAGCCATAGCATAGACGGACGTCTCTATTCTCGCCTGCTCATAAGGGACACCAAGCGTGTAGAGTTGACCCACAATCTTCTCATTGGCAATCTCTTCTCCAAACTGCTCTACTTTTGCGATTTCTGTTTCAGTCCAAGGTTGAGTGAGCAAAGAATCAAGTCCAAGATCACGATGTATGCCCATATCCACAGCAAGTTTCTTGACGGCGATTGAAGTCGCATTGTTTGGATTTTTCTCGTATGCAGAAATAGCATCGGTAAGTTTCCTATATACACCATGCAAATTACTCTCAAGAAAAGGAGGCGTGATATGACTCTGAATACCTGCATATGTTCTGCGTTTTGCAATAAGAGCCTCTCCCACATTACCAATAGTATAGATATAGTAATGAGGTATAGTGCCGACGAGTTTGTCCGGCCAATCACTATCAGACAGAGCCACCTGTTTACGTGGAGTATATTCAAGTCCGCCATGAGTGCCGAAATGGATCATGGCATCAGCCTTAAACTCATTCTGAATCCAATAATAAGCATTCTGAAATTCCTTCACAGGATCCTTATCCGTACCATGGACAATCTGAAAAGTGTTGTCGCCATGGCCGGCAAGAGGTTGTGGCAAGAGAGCGATATTGCCAAGTCGCACCTTTATGACAGTATCAGGATTCTCGTCGAGGACAGACAAATCAGATATTGGGCTACCTTCTTTTTGAAGAAGTTCAGCCAGTTTCTCACTGTTTTCAGGAAGTCCACTCACGTTATATCCTTCATGACGCATTTTATCAAGCAAATTGTAGA
>CAMJFV010000079.1 GCA_946405045.1 uncultured Bacteroidales bacterium
TGTGCCAATTGTATACTATGACAAAAAGAAAGATGGAATAAGCATTGAATATAATGCAACTGATTTTTTATAATATGGCAAATTCAAAGGTAAAACTCGATGATGTGTCATCTGCAAATGGGACTCGGAAAATAAGTCTCCCCAAATATTCGTCCCAGGTTATAAATTTGGCAAATGGGTATGCAAAAGCCACAAAACCAGCAAATGTGGGACAGGTCTCAGAAGACATAAAGAAATTTAGAGATGATGACTCTCTTTCTGGATATACAAACCAGGATTGGATAAATTGGCACAAAAAGCAATATCCCGATGGAATACAAAAAGCAACTGATGCAGCTTGGGCAATGTTCGAAAAAATGCGAAATAGTCTCAACACTGTAACTAAAGATGACATAAAAAAATGGGAAGAAGATTTTGTCTTCTCAAAGACTTATGATGGTTTAATGGTTCAAAATGCTATCGTAAAGAAGATTGCAGAAGAAATTGGCACAAAGGACTTTCGTCTGGCATCACCAGAAGAAGAACGTCAAGGAATAGACGGATTTATTAATGGACACCCTGTTCAAATCAAGTCTGACTCTTATGACAGGACAGGTAAACTTCACAACGAAGATATTCAATGTGTTGTAGTTTCCTATAAAAAGAAAAAGAAGAATATTTTCTTCGATTACAATCCGGAAGATTTTCAATGACACTCGCAAAAAAGGATAGACAAACCTATCCTTTTCTGCTTCTATAAAAAAACACTAAGATTCTTTATTTTAGGCCTATATGTATTCTTATTCTCGCTCAACTCGGGATATTTGTTCAAAGGAACCGGGTGTTGAGTGTCGAAATGCAACACAACGTAATAAGGAGCACTTCGTGGATTGAAACCGTTTTCTACAAGAGTTTCTTTTGTCCAGATTTGAAACATACCTTTAGATTTTAATTTAAACAACAATGGCTCCTTGCCCGCTGTATGCAACAAAACATATTGCATTCGTTCAAATCCCGACTGTACCAACACGGAACCTTTTGAATCGCCTGCACGTAGATAGCAAATGCCTTTTTCAATCATTAACTTCTTAAGAGGTGCACGAGCATGGTTGATCAAAACTGTTGGCTCTGTATTTGCTGAGATGGAGACATTATCACTTTTTGCCTTTATCTCTTCCTTAATCGCTGCATTAACTTCAAACTTAGAACCATAATTACGAACTTTCACATCTACTTGCTTGTCAATCTTGTGTACATCCACATAACAATAAGGTAATGTATCTATAGCAGCCTGATAATCTAAAGAAGAATTATCTTCACTAAACGAATATTCACATTGCTTGTCTATGCAACCATCAATTACCTTTTCTTTGTAGAAAGCTCGGAAATCCTTGTTAAGTTCATAACCAATAGAATTTCGTCCAAGATTAGCGGCTGCTAATGCTGTTGTACCGCTACCCATGAAAGGATCACAAATAGTATCACCAATGAAAGAGAACATTCTGATTAATCGCCTTGGAAGTTCTTCAGGGAATACAGCAATATGTCTATTTTGTTTGGCTCCATTAAATGTCCAATGTGAAGAAAAATATTCATTCCATTCTTCCATTGTAAGGATTGATGCTTCTTTTGATTTTTGTGTAGGGATTGGGCCTTTACCCAACTTCTTGAACAAAAGTATGTGTTCAAAGTCTATTTTAACAATTCCACCTCGAGGATAGGGGTAACTACCCATAACTTTCTCGCCTCCTGTTGTATGCATAGAAGTTGGCTTTTGCCACACAATACTGCCCATATAGTCAAAGCCAATAGTTTCACAGAATCGAATGATCTCAGAATGTATAGGAATAACTTTATAGCGGCCATAATATACGGAACGAGCAAACTGATCCCCAATGTTGATACACATTCTACAGCCTGGCACTAAAATACGATGGCATTCTTTCCATACAAGGTTAAGATTGTTGATGTACGCTTCATAAGTGTCATTAAAACCAATCTGATTTTCCACACCATAATCTTTCAATTGCCAATAAGGAGGAGATGTCACAATTAGATGCACAGACTCATTTTGAATCTGTGTCATTTTACGACTATCACCATTTATGAGAACATGCTTTGTAGACATAATCAATTTGTTGCAAACAGAATCTATTTGGACGGCAATGTAGTAAGATCTGAGTGGTCTTCATACTCAACGATATACTCTCCATTTTCTTTTTTTAATATTGACTTCAAATAGTTAAACTCTATTTCAGACTCTTGTTTCGTCATTACCTTGTAATTAAGGGTAGTGTTAAAATGTTTAACTTCCTTACCAGACTCCTCACGATTATCAACAAATTTCTTATGAGCATCAAATCGTTTCTTTATTGATCTATTACATAATTCAATATCAAGTTCTTCTATTCCCTCTCGTATAACAGGTTCAAAGTTGGCATCAATATCATAACCACATGAATTTCTTCCTGTAAGAATAGCTGCTTGCATGGTTGTACCTGTACCCAAAAAAGGATCTAATACAGTATCTTCTTTCTGTGAAAACATATTAATCAAACGAAACGGAACTTCAAAAGGAAATGCTGCACTACGATCTCGCGTATTTGTCTTTTGTAGATTTTGTTTTATTCCTTTTATCTCCCAAACATCAGAAAACCAAATATTTCGTTCTTCCCAAAAGAATGAACTTTTCATTCGCCAAAGTTTTGCTTCTGATGTTTTGTATGTACGCTTGTCTCCCTTACGAAAAATAAGAATCCATTCATGTTCAAGAGTAATATATGCTCCACAAGGTAACATACCACTCCCCATAAATTTATTAGGGGCATTTGTCTGTTTGCGCCAAATTATATTAGGCAAGCCAACAAATCCTAATTCAATGCATGTATTAGATATTCGACTATGATTATTATAAAGAGCGAAATTTCCATTAATGGTCCTTGTTGCATCTCCAATATTGATACAAAGAAATCCCCCTGGTTTGATAACACGGAAACATTCTTTCCATATTTTATCAAGTTCTTTATGCATAAGTTCAAAAGCTTTCTCTGGCTCTTTCTGTAAATGATCAGCTATTTCTTTGTTCTGATTAGACATAATTTCATCCCACATTTCAATCATTGGATATGGAGGAGACGTCACAACCAAGTCAATAGAATTATCTTTAGTACGAGTCATCTGTTGTGATGCACCAATGTATATATTATGATTTGTTCTCATCTTTTTTATTAAAAATTTATCCCTTTTTATAAACAAATTTCAATGTTTTTTTGTATTTATAATATGCATTTACGTTCATATAGCTTCAATCATATTTTTGACCCATTCCAAGAATTCAAATAATTCAAGAACAAAGCGTTGATGACGCCTTTTTATTTATATTTAACACAAGTTTAAAGCCATTGTGCAAGGCTTTTGCAAATTTACAATATTTTGTTCAAATCCCATTTAAAACCATTGATTATTGCTTTACCCTCACATTTAATCAGATTCCATCTTTATAACTTACGGAGTGGATTTTCAGCGTCGTCGCATGAAAATTTTCAAAAATGATTCACTAATTTTGACACGCTATTACTTCTCGGATTACGAGGAGGAGCATTATGCCGACGGCAGAGTCAGGAAGATTGACTACATCACCGGTCCGACAGGATTGGTAGGAGTGAGGATCTCCACAAACGGAACAGATTCCCTTCTCCATGCCTTCACAGACAGGTTTGGAAATCTAGTGATGCTTGTGGACGGCGATAAAAATATAGTTGACAGGCTTGCATACGATCCGTGGGGAGCGAGACGTAATCCTGACGACTGGACAAAGCCCGACACAGCGAGACATCTGTTGCCTCGAGGCTATTCCATGCATGAGCATATCGATTGTCTGGGACTCATCAACATGAACGCTCGTATCTATGAGCCAGCCACATGCAGTTTCCTCAGCCCCGATCCGCTCATCGCTGACGAGAATAACTGGTTGAACTACAACAGATACTTGTATTGTCTCGGCAATCCGGTGAAGTTTGCCGATCCGACGGGAATGCAGGTATTAAATCCCACTTATGATGTGGAGGGTATTTACAAGTATCTCCCTTTGCCGATAAATGTGCCGGAACCAAGTTTTGATTATATCGTTACCGACAACAGTTGGGAAGAGCAGGCGATGGCGACCGTAAGATTCAACAATGCGATGTATGAACTTAATAGGGTCGTTACAGCAGGAGCAAATAATGCAATGGCATATATCGGCCACGATCGCGATGCCGCAGTCCAAAGAGCATTAGCGAATGCGGCTGTGGCTTCTGCACAGGCGGCTGCGGCAGCAAATGCGGCTGGTGATGTAGGAAGAAATGCGATGAACGGAATTTCTGGTCCTACCACATTTGAGAAAGTCAGTTTAGTTTCCTCATTAATAGGAACAAATCAAACTTTTGAAGATGCTATATTCACTTTGGGCAAAGTAGAGTTTGATAAATTAGGTGCTGTTGGCAAAGTCATGACAACAACCAGTACTGCTGTTGCCATTGGAGGAGCTGCCATTAGTGTGATTGGAGGAATCAAAAACGTTCGTGATGGTAATCCTGTCAGAGGTTATTTTGATATTGGTATAGCTGTTGCAGGAGGAATTGGGACACTAATAGTAAGTAATGCGGCTGTATTCGCGGGATGTGCATGGGCAGGTCCTGTAGGTTGGACATTAATAGGAATAAGTGTTACCTATTCCGTCGCAGTCGCTTTTATTGACGTTTTGGATAATTAAAATAAAAATAATATGAAAAAGCTTAAAGTGTACATAGAAAAGATCATTGCCAATCACATGAATGTTTGGAAAAAAGCATATGGAAACTATTCCGGAGCTTGTTTTAATTTTGCTTGGCAATATGGGTTATCAATATCTTTATCATTTTACTTGGCCCTTGCCGTGTTAGGAGAAGTAACAAATTCAAAAATTTTTGATTCATATAATGACTTTTTCAGAGTGGAATGGAGCAGTCTTGAACGTTTTAATTTGGCTTTGACTGTATTTGTCCCTTATGGTATTTCCATTATAGCATTGTATTCTTTTCTGAAATACAAAGACAGATATCTAAGATTATCTGAAAAATATGATATTTGTAATCCATCGCAATCTCTTCTTACTGTCATTATGTTTCTTTTTATTCCAATAGTAGTTTTAACTATTTGCTTGATTATTGCTACATCATTGAAAAATTAGATGATCTCACAATAATCCAATGAAAAAGATAAAAGTGTACATAGAAAGGCTCATTGCTAATTATATGAATGTGTGGAAAAAGGGGCACGGAAACTATTCAGGGGCTTGCTTTAATTTTGCTTGGCAATATGGATTCTCTTTTTTCGCTTCATTTTACTTGACATTGGCTACATTGGGAAAAGTCACGGGGTCGGGTATTTTTGAATCTTATAATGATTTTTTCAGAATAGAATGGTGTCGTCTGGAACGATTTAATCTGGCATTGGCTGGATTTGTTCCTTATGGTATATCCATTATAGCATTGTATTCTTTTTTGAAATACAAAAACAGATATCTTAGGTTGTCTGAGAAATATGATGTGTGTGATCCTTTAAAAGATTTTTTTAACCTCTTAAAAAGCTTTATTCCTGTTGTGATATTAGCTATTTGTTTAGGCGTTGCTACATCATTAATGGGTTAAAGTATGTGTATCTTCATTTTCAGAAGATTCCAGCCTCAGCGAGCCCGCAAGGGCGAACGGAAAAGATTGAGGGCTGATGAATAGCCGACGAAGGCAGCTGGCTCAACTACAACCGTGGACTGCCGATTCTTGACGACGTGGCAAAATTGATGCATCACGAGTATCTTTTCGACACCAACGGCGATATGCTCCAGAAAAAGGAGACCTATTCCAAACAGGAGGAGGTCTATCTTTTCGACCAGCATAACCGTCTGAACATCTGGAGGACGTTTGAGAAAGACACTCTCCGCAAAGAGATCTTCGCCTCATACGATGATGTCTATGGCAATATTGTATCCCGTTCCGACTCCGATTTCGTGTTCAACTACGGAGAATACGGACTGTCACCTCATACCTTGACATCCATCGACGCACCGATTCGCGGACATGAGCGAGAGAACAGCTACACCTACACCGATTTCAAGATGCTTGAGAGTGCGTCGAACGGAGTGGATTCCATCTTTATAACTTACGGAGTGGATTTTCAGCGTCGTCGCATGAAAATTTTCAAAAATGATTCACTAATTTTGACACGCTATTACTTCTCGGATTACGAGGAGGAGCATTATGCCGACGGCAGAGTCAGGAAGATTGACTACATCACCGGTCCGACAGGATTGGTAGGAGTGAGGATCTCCACAAACGGAACAGATTCCCTTCTCCATGCCTTCACAGACAGGTTTGGAAATCTAGTGATGCTTGTGGACGGCGATAAAAATATAGTTGACAGGCTTGCATACGATCCGTGGGGAGCGAGACGTAATCCTGACGACTGGACAAAGCCCGACACAGCGAGACATCTGTTGCCTCGAGGCTATTCCATGCATGAGCATCTCGATTGTTTGGGACTCATCAACATGAACGCTCGTATCTACGAGCCAGCGACATGCAGTTTCCTCAGCCCCGATCCGCTCATCGCTGACGAGGAGAACTGGTTGAACTACAACAGATACTTGTATTGCCTCGGCAATCCGGTGAAGTTTGCCGATCCGACGGGAATGCAAGTGGATAACTATTACGATGGATACATTAAAGAATTTCGTATAAATTGATAATTTATTAAATAACAATCAATTATACACTTTTTTTGAATTTTATTTAAAATATTGGCATAGTTGGCACGGTTTTTGTAGTTAATATAGTGACGATGTGAATCGGTAATTTGTAGTTTAGTCCTAATATTAAATCCTTTTATGCTATCTATGATAGTAAAAAGCAGGAATTTTAACTTTTTGTTATAATTTCTGCTTTTTGTTTTGTCATTTCCCAAAAAAGATATATTTTTGTGTCGTAAAACATAAAACAAGTCGTTTTGACCACTTTTTATGTTCTAATCAAGATCTTCATATCTAAGTTATCATATTTTAGGTTTAGGCAGATCCCCAATTGTTTGGCGGTCTGCTTTTTTTTATGTCCTCGCCATAATTTAGGTTTTAGCATTCCTCATTTAGCATTTTTTCATACATTTGTATCAATAATTATAATAATATGGAAAACACTAGTTATTGCTCGTTTAAAGAGAAACTCTGTTTCGCACTTGGAGACGCGAGTGCAAACATCGCATGGAGAGGTGTCGCTGCCTTCCTTACAATCTATTACACCGATGTTTTCGGTCTTACTCCTGCTTCTGTCGGTTTGTTAATGCTTATCTGTCGTTTCAGCGACGGTGTGAGCGACGTCGCCATGGGTATGATTGGCGACATGACAAAATCCAAATATGGTCATTTCCGTCCTTGGATACTTTGGACAGCCATTCCTCTTGGTGTGATTCTTTCTTTATTGTTTACCGCACCAGACTGGAGCTACGAAATGAAACTCGTCTACGCATACACTACTTATATCCTCTTTACTCTGATCTATACTGCCAACAATATCCCATATGGTGCTTTGATGGCCGTGATGACTCCTAATGAAAATGAGCGTACATCACTTGGTTCTTTCCGTATGATCGGTGCTTTCACAGGTGGTATGCTCGTACAAGGATCGCTTCTTGCGTTAGTGGCATATTTCGGCAACGTCAACCCGACTATCGATTTGGAACAAAAAGCAGAAACAGAATATGTGGTGACAGTCTCGTCGCCTGAAAACGTGAAGAATGCAAAAATCAGCACTCAGCATGGTCTGTTCGGTAGCGTCGCTAAATTCCAGATGGAAGGAGACACAGCGGCTCCAACACTTGGAAAAAGTTTTGAGATGAAAGCTGGTGAGAAATATACTTTCACAATCACTGGCGAAAGCGACCTGACTAAAG